>CAMUQM010000026.1 GCA_947095945.1 uncultured Prevotella sp. | reverse complement strand
CAGGAAGCCTGAAAAGTATAATACCATCACTCCAAATTCCGGAAGACCCATAAATTTTTAACGTTACTTTTAACTGTTGCGTTCCACGAATTCCGATTATTCTCTATCCATTTATTTTTGTTGCATTTATCTGTTGATACATTTGTATTCGCGATTATAATACTTTTCCTTTGATACGGCTAATGCCGTTATTACGTGTATGAGCTTGTTCTTTACATTATTCAGTGCTATCCCTTGATGTTTTCCTCTACTGATAAGATGTTCAAAATATTGCCCTGAACTTGGGTTTCCATTTAACAGTAATTCTTGCAGCCTGTGTGAGTAAGGATTTGAGCATTTTGCTTGCAATCTTACTTACTCTTGCCACCTTATGTACACTTGTTCCGGACTCTTGTGCAAATACTGCTACCCCCCAATATGTGGCTATTTTCTTTGCATTGTTCCCAAAGTCCTTAAAGTTATTTGTGTAAGCGATAAAGGCTGTGGCATTAATCAAAGATATTCCTTTGACAGAGGTAATGCTATCGTGGGTTGTCTTGAGTTCCTCATCCTTTTCGATAAGTTCCTGCATCTTTTCGTCGCATTTTTTAATGGTGGCTTTTATCTGTTGAATTATCTTAGTTGAACTGTTAACAATGAATCTTACATCGCCTAATTCTTTCTTGAAGTCATCCGTGACTTTTTTACGAACAGCTATTGCTTTCATTTGAGATACCAAATGCTGGCGGTACAGAAATAACTCTTTGAGTCGAGAAACATTCTTTGATAAAGGAACGTAACATACTGCTATATCTTGATAACGATAAACATAGAGGGCTATCTTTAACGAGTCAGCCTTGTCACTCTTACCTCTACTGATACCCAAAGATTTCTTGATGCGAAGTCTGCTGTCGAGCCATATTGAATAGCCTTTAGCGTACAGGAAGTTGCTTAAAGCCAAGGAGTATTTACCGGTCTTTTCTCCACACAAGAGTAGTTTATCAGGGTTTATCTTTTTTACAGATGACTTTATCCACGTGACAAATGCTTGAAAAACCTCTTTCTTGTTAGTGAACTTTTCATGAACAGCAGATTGCACTGCTTCTGAAAGTTCTGAGTTGCTGTACTTTCCAAATCGAAGTGCAATAAAAGAGTGTCCCTCTCCGAGAGATGCAGACGTTCTCGCCGCGTCGCGAGAGGTTGTCTGCATCTCTCGGAGAGGAAAAAGAAACAACCAGCAATACAAATAAAAAAGGAGACCGAAGTCTCCCAAAGATTAACTAACTTTGTATTGCAAATGTATCATCAATTAATCTCGGAGCAAAGGTCGCAAATTTTTGCCTTACTCCAAAAGAAAATAGCGAGAAAAGAAATTGCCGACATCGTCGGTATTAGTCAGTCAACACTCTCACGTGAAATCAAACGCAACAGCACGCCTTCGGGAAAGTATATCTGGACGAAGGCGCATGATATGGCTATGCAGCGCAGAAAGAGCACGGTAACTAACGCCAAACTCTCCGACGAATTAGTTTGGAGAATTAAAGAATATATTACCAACGACCAGTGGTCTCCAAGACAAATATCAGGGTATCTGCGCATGAATGAGGGCATAGAGGTGTCTCACCAGTCCATCTATAACATCATCCACAATGACACAACAGGGAAACTTGCAGAGCACACAAGGCATAAGATGAAATATAGGCATCGTCCCAAAGGCGGATATCTTCCAATAAAGGACAGGGTGAGTATCCATGAAAGAAGTAAGGAAGTTGACGGGAAGAGATTCGGAGATTTTGAGATGGACTTGATCGTTGACCCTGCCCAGCACGCCATACTCACAATGGTGGAGAAATCCACCAATATGTTGTTTATGCAGAAACTGCCATTTGGAAAACTGTCAAAGCCTCTGGTAAAGGTGGTTAGGAAACTACTGCTGCCATACAAGGACAGCCTCAAGACGATTACAACAGATAACGGACCTGAATTTGCGGCACATAAGGACATCACCAAATACTTAGGCGTGCCCGTGTACTTCGCTGACCCATATTGTTCATGGCAAAAGGGAGCTGTTGAGAATACAAACAAATTAATCAGGCAGTATATACCTAAAAAGGATTCGTTTGATAACTATACGGACAAAAGAATTATGTCCATACAAAAGAAATTGAACGAAAGACCAAGAGAAAAATTAAACTTTTCTACTCCAAAGTGCGAGTTCTTTAAACACGTTTTGTAATTTTGCACTTGCTGGTTGACTCTGCGGGCTGGCAGGAGTGACAGCAAGTTTTACTTGCAAGCAGGCATTAGTCCCAATATAAAGCGTGTTGTTTTTGAATAGTTTTGTTTTATTGTCGTAATCTTGTCAGTCTTTTTGTCGTGTAGTAATTCGCTACTCCTTTATTATAAAGACAATTAAAGCGTTCGACAATAAAACAAAACTTGTTTAAGTGCTGATAACTTATTTATCTTAAAAGGGTTAGTCCCTAAATCTAT
Source organism: uncultured Prevotella sp. (assembly GCA_947095945.1). Lineage (GTDB taxonomy): Bacteria > Bacteroidota > Bacteroidia > Bacteroidales > Bacteroidaceae > Prevotella. The sequence continues at coordinate 13,008 of CAMUQM010000026.1, read as the reverse complement.
TACCAGTTAATTTTGGTTATTCTACCGTCTTTAATCGTAGCAGTGATGACATAGCTACGTTTAGACTTACCGCCTTTTCGCTCAATATCAAGTGTTGCAGGAATCTTTACGCGAATTTCTGCACCTGCTTCATTGCTCTTTTTACTTACTTCAGCCGGTGGACCAAGGTGCCAATTAAGTGTCTTGACATCAGCCTGATAAAGTTTATCGGTCATATAACGACGAATATCCTTAGCCGTTGCACCACCTGCTCCGAGGAAACTCAATGATGGAGCGACGGCACCAGCAATCTTATCATTGCTCTTACTATTAATACCTTGCAAGAGTTGGCGTACTGCACCAACGGCTCTTGATCGTTCGCCTTCCGATACTTTTAGTTCTACTGGGGCTGGTGTAGGCTCAGGTTTTTCTGCTTGTGCAGTCGTTGTAGATGCCATGAGACTTTTCAGTTTCTCATCAGCTTCCTTGCTATGAATGCCATTAGGATGTTGCGCCTTATAGCCAAGATACGCATTCTCATTGTTTTTAGCTACAGCCTGTGCCCAATCCATCTCGTCAATCTTAGCTTCAAACTCGCTACGATGCTTTGAGTCTGGATACTTGGCAATAAACTGCTGTAAGACTTCTTTCGAATTGCTTGTCAATGCCACAGACAAGTCGTTATTGGCTTGCTGCATCGTCTGTGTAGTAGTTGTCAACTCCTTCAGGCGAGCTGATATACTGTCACGGTGTGCCTTAGAGGCAGATGGATTCTCCTTGAGATAGTTCTTTAATACAGTTGGCTCGCTGCTACTAATTGCTTGCGCGAAAGCCTCCTGCTCGCTGTTTACCTTGCTGATACCCACACTTTGGTTATAGAGAAAGAGCAATACGGCTGCGGTGATAGCAGCGATGAGCAGTGATACAGCTAAAGACAGATGATTATTCTTGTCGGAAGTGTTTTCCTCTTCGTCCTCTGCTATAGCTTCGGCATTGGCTATCACCTCCTCATCGTCATTGGCATCAACGATAAAGTTGGCATCAACAGCCTCTTCCTCCATCTTTGGCTCGTTAAATGAATCTTGTTTTTTATCGTTGTAATTATCCGCTTCGTTCTCATCTGTTTCCTGCGCAGGGATAATTACGTCATCGTTCTCTGTTGTCTCTTCCTTGTCAACAGACATGAGAACAACAGGTTCCTGCATCTTACTTTGGTTAGTAGCCTCGTTTGTTTGGTGCTCAACAGCTGTTACGGAAGACTCTGTGTGGCGTTCCGTATGATGGCAGTTCGGACATGATGATTCCTCTTTGAGGTATAATTCACTGCAATTAGAACATTTAATGATATGTCCAGCAATCTCTACACCGCAACTTGGGCATACGGGAGCCTTATCGCTCACTTGATGGCCACATTCAGGGCATTTGATGATCATTTGTCTAACGTAAGATTATAATAGTAGTGTGGATAATTATCTATTCCTTTTCTCTTTTTATGGAAGCTAACGTTTTCGTCGGAATCGTAGCTCACGCATACTATGCTTACCCATCAGTCGAGACTTATCAACATATCCTTTCACGCCGTTGATTCGTCCCTTTCCTGTGTACTGCCAAGCAAAGATATCTCTTCCATCATTCAGTTCTGGTTCGTGTCCATTATACTGTGCAATGAAGAGCAAATAGCCGTCAAGCGCACCGCTAAGGTATTTATTATAGAAGTTTGTATAGGTGTAAACCAATGGCTTAACACCATATTCCTGTGTCATAAGCACAAGGAACTTCTGCAGACTGTCACGTAAAGCCTCTGTACTCAGTCCTCCAGTCGTCTCAATGTCTACCATCGGAATGAGGTCTTGATCTTGTGGACGACACTGCATACGGAAGTTACGCAACTGTTCCTCTTGTGGAACAGCTGGACGATAGAAGTGGTAAGAACCGACATTCATACCATAGCGTTGTGCTGCCTCGATATTCTCAAGATAGCGTTGGTCAATACGTGTACCGCCTTCAGTGGCTTTTAAGTAGACATAATTGAGCTTATGATTGCTGTTCTCAGCCACTGTTTCCCACCATACATCACCTTGGTAATGGCTCATATCAAGCCCATGAACATGGCTGCAGGTGTCTTCGCATTGAATAGTATATTGTGCCTTAAGACCTGCAAAAGAGAATATGCAGGCAATGAGCAATATTATCTTTTTAAACTTCATAGATGCAAAGATAATATTTTAAGTTGAGATAGCCGTCCGAACAAAGTATAATTCTATTGATTTTAGTATTTGTTAATTCATAAATCTTAGAATTATTGCTTCTTACGTTAGTTAGTTTTCTCGCTTGCTACTATCATAATGACTTCCTTTTCAATGTGTGTTTGTAAATTATTTTTCAAACCTCGAAGTCAACACATGCTCTTTTGGCTTTCAATTAACGCCCAATTGGCTTGCAAAAGATGCTCTTTAAACTCCTTACTAACGCCCTTTAAGAGTCTTGTTAGGCACCTTTTCTTTCACTACTTTATAATTACTTGATTTACTGATGGTTGTAAACGTGTTTTTTGTGGACGTATCTTGTTTTTTTATGCGTGTTTTTATGCGAAATAATGTAATGTTTTTTCAAACGTTTCTTGCTGCTTTTGTGATATTAAGATGAGACGATTTCCAGTATGAGAGGGTAGGCTAACGATAGATAGTTGGCAGATCGTAGGCTACTTTTGAACAATAAAAAAATCAGGTTCTTTCGTTAAACCCATATTGGTCATTATAGCCTAAACCGCGATTTGGGTTAGATGCGTGGACGATGATTGTCACATCGTTTTAACGAAAGGACCTGAAAAGATGAGCCTTTTGTTAGCTTATTATGCTTCTGCAGCCTTCAGATACTGGTTGTAAAGCCACTGCTTTTGCTCGGCAATTGTGAGCTGACTGTTGTCGAGTTCGAGGGCATCATCAGCCTTGCGAAGCGGTGATGTCTCACGATGAGAGTCGATATAGTCACGCTCTTGCACATTCTTAAGGATGTCGGCAAAGTCTGCTTCCATTCCCTTCGCCTTCAACTCGTCGTAACGACGTTGCGCACGTACTTCTGCTGATGCAGTAACAAAGATTTTAAGTTCGGCATTAGGGAAGACCACCGTACCAATATCTCGACCATCCATAACGATACCTTTCTCTGCTCCCATACGCTGCTGCTGTTCAACGAGCGCCTTACGTACGAAAGCAAGTGTCGCAATTGGGCTTACGTGCGATGACACCTCCATTGTACGGATTTCGTTTTCAACGTTCTCACCGTTGAGATATGTGTCTGGACGACCTGTTTCCTTATTAAGTTGGAAACTGATATTGATATCCTTCATCTGTGCCTGCAACTCCTGTTCGCGGATTGTTCCATCCGCATTGAAGAGGTTATGACGTAGCGCATAGAGTGTTACCGAACGATACATTGCACCTGTATCAACATAGATATAGCCAATCTCCTTGGCAAGGTCTTTTGCCATTGTGCTCTTTCCACATGATGAAAAGCCGTCAATGGCGATAGTTATTTTCTTCATATACTTTGTTAATTCATAATTCACATCTACTTAATTCATAATTCACAATTCATAATTCATAATTATGATTACTGCTATAATTCACAATTCATAATTATTCGAACGAAGTTCTCATCAGTACGTCATAATTATGATTACTGTAACTTGCTGTGCTTATTGATATACGCAGTTTGTTAACTCATTATCACCCACAACTTAACAAATCATCAACACCCAACATCTAACACCCATCACCTAACATTCAACACCAAACACCCTATACACATTCTCATTGGTTTGGCGGGCAATTTCGACCTCATCAACGCCATAACTAAGGGCAAGTGTGCGCATAACTTCTACGATGAAGGCACTCTCATTGCGCTTACCACGATGGGGAACAGGCGCCATGTAAGGGCTGTCGGTCTCAAGAACGATGCGGTCAAGGGGCACTGCTGCAGGCAGATCCTCACGCAGATGACTGCTCTTAAAGGTTGACACACCACCGATACCAAGGACGAAACGGTCAAAACGGAGGAACTCCTCTGCTTCCTTCTGATTGCCCGTAAAGCAATGGAAAACACCACCCGGCAATTCTTTCTCATAGGGTCGCATGATATGTAACAACTCGTTCTGCGCTTTACGACAGTGAATCATCAGTGGAAGACGTGTCTCCACGCTCCATTTCACAGCTTCTTCAAAGGCTGCAAGTTGCTGTTTCTCGTATTCACGTGTCCAATAAAAGTCTAATCCTACTTCACCTATCGCAACGACAGTTTCACCCGGTTGTGCCATCCCCTCCGCCTTCTGGCGAAGAGAGAGCATAATTCGTTTGTGCATAGCATCCAACACTTCACGCCAATCATCGCGTACCTCCTCTGGCTGCAGTCCAATCATCGGATAGCAAGTATCAGGAAATTGTCGGCATACAGCCAATACTGTATCCACTGAATTGAGATCGATGGCTGGTAGGAATATCTTTCCTACACCTGCCTCACGAGCACGACTGATAACCTCTGGGAGGTCGCCAGCAAAGTCTTCTACATCTAAATGGGCATGGGTGTCTACTATCATAGGTGATGGGTGTTAAATGTTGGGTTTTGAATATCGAATACTGAGAGTTTGATAAGTGATAGGTGTGAACGTTGGGGATGACAAATAGCATTCTCTAAGTAATCAATCCACGCTTTATGTTTTATCCTAATTTTACTCCGTTAGGCACTCTCCCTATCATTACTTCCTTTCGGTCAGTGGCTTTTGTTCGGAGGGGCAGGGGTGAGATTTTATCCCCAAGCCCTATGATAGAAGTCGATATTCTCTGGTGTCAGCAAGTCAATAGGCATATAGTTGACTGGTTCTACCTTCTTCTTCAGCACAATAGCACGGAAGAGAGAGTCTACACTGAAGTAGCCTTGCTGGTAAGCATGCTGTGCAATGAGGAACGATATACTACCTTCTCGCAGACAATCAGCATTTTTATGTACCACGTCGTAGCCCATAATCTGAACATTCTTACGATGAGTCTTCAGCAAGAACTTACCCACGATATGTGCCTTAGAGTTCAGTGTGATACAATGATGTACCTCTGGATGTTCACTGAAGAACTTTTCTAAGATATGATCGTAACGTTTTCGTTCCTCGTCCAATGGCAGGTTTACCTCAAGAATCTTAATATTAGGGAAGTTCTCTTCCATGTAATTGCGGAAGCCCACCTCACGATTCTCTTGCTGACGGCTCGCCATCTTTCCGTCCTTCGTCTGCTTCATAAGCATAATACTCTCTTCCTTTTGTGCAATGAGCATCAGCATTCGCGCAGCAAAGCGACCACTCTGAATTGAATCCTGTCCGTAGAACGACAGCGGTTGCAGCGATGGCATATAAGAGTCAAGCAGAATGAAAGGAATATTGCGATCGTGCAATTCGTCCGTAAACTGGCGTGTCAATTCTAACGTTGTAGGCACAAGGATAACGCCATCAGGATTCTTCCTTAGACATTTTTGGTAAGTTTCAATAAAAGAGTTGGAATCCAATCGGCTGTAATACATGATTTCCAAGTCGATATAAAAGTCCCTACGCGCCTCTACAGCCTTCATTGCACCAATCTCAATCTCTTCCCAGTAAGCCTCACTGCTATGCTTTGGAATCAAACAATAGAACGTGTAACTCTTGTTATAAGCCAGTGCACTTGCGTAGACATTTGGCTGATAATTCATCTCCTTTAACACCTTCTCAACGCGTTTCAGAGCTGCCTCCGACACATTCGGGCGCTTATGTAACACTCTGTCAACCGTTCCAACGCTTACACCTGCACGTTCTGCAATGTCTTTGATTCTTATCTTTTCTGCCATAAATATGGGAAGTGAATATAATATTTTAGCGCTGCAAATTTAGTAATAATTGTTGGAATGTGCGAAAGCACAGCAATAGATTTTATGCGATACTCTGCTTTTTATCATTTAATTATGTTTAGAATGACTTATAATAGGAAGTTTTTAACTAAATTTGCGTTCTGAAATAAAGCTGAGCGCAGATATGTCTATTAAAAGTAAACTTCAAAAGCTATCTTTTCGCACGGGTGTCATTGTACTCCTGATGTGCATTCCTTTTTATATTCTCTCCTTTGTACAAGTGTTCTTCCCTGTGTCAACAGCAATGAAAGGTATACTGTTCACTGTCTTTTTCGGACTGGCAAAAAGCTTTCAGTATGGCGGTATAGCGATACTTGGAAAGGAGGGCTACAAACGAGTAAAGGGCTATTTCAAACGAAAGAAGCTGGCGAAAGCTGAGGCTTTGAAGGCTGATAGCGATGCAAACACTCGCTACTGTCCCGACCTTTTCTCTAATCCTGAGATTCTCTCAGGCATTCGTCTTGTCATCTTCGACTTTGATGGAACGCTTGGTGATTCCCAAAAGCTGATTACTGACACGATGCTTGCAACGATAGAGAGACTGAGTCTCCCAAAGCGAAGTCGTGAGGAGTGTGCCAGAACAATTGGTCTACCACTGAAGGAATGTTTCTCATCAATCATTCCGATGAGCGACGAACAAGCTGAGGAGTGTGCTAAGGTGTATAGCGAAATCTTCAATGTAAAGAATGTTCCGGGTGTTGTAAAGACTTTCCCGGGTGTTGTTGAAACGCTTGAACGCCTCTCTCAGCAAGGCATTGCGATGTCAATAGCAAGCAGTCGTAGCCATAGGACACTTGCCAAACTTATGGACGAATTAGAACTCTCGAAGTATATCACGTATCTGATTGCAGCTGATGATGTTGTAAACAAGAAACCAGCAGCTGAGTCAGTTCACAAGACGTTGAGTCATTTTAACATCAAAGCGCACGAAACCCTCGTTGTTGGTGATGCTGAGTTTGACATTCTCATGGGGCGAAATGCAGGCACACACACTTGTGGAGTTACCTACGGTAATGGTAGCAGAGAGAGTTTGGAAGCGGCAAAAGCAGAATGGATAGTTTGTTAAATAATGTATAATTCTTTGGCGGTTTCGTAATAAACCACTACCTTTGCACTCGCAATTCAGAAATGCACGTTAGTTCATCGATGAATTGATTTTAATTAATATCGCGGGTTGGAGCAGTTGGTAGCTCGCCAGGCTCATAACCTGGAGGTCGCATGTTCGAGTCCTGCACCCGCAACTTTTAGCTTAGAAATACTTTGTAATAAGTTTTCTAAGCTTTTTTTTATATCTATTTCGTTGGTGTTAAGTAATTCATAATTATGCGAACTGAGTTCTCATCATTATGGCATAGTTTGGAATTATGATTAGTTCAAAGAGTAAAGTTCCAAGTGTAAACATTAAACTTTAAAGTATTCCATGAGAGAAGACTTTGAATTTGGAACTTTAAACTTTTGTCTTTTAGACTCTGAATTATCTTTACAATGTTTTTGTTTTATATACTTGAAAATCCTAACTTTTTATCGATTTTAATGGGCTTTGTAACCAACAGATAATCAAAGCATTATGAGATAATGCAAGAAAAGGGCGTTAGTTAGAGTCTAACTAACGCCCTTTTGAAGGCTAACTAAGCCTCTTTTGCAAGTCAATTTGTGCCCAATTCAAACGCAAAAGATGCCCTATTAAAATTCTGCCATGACTTTATTATTACAAAACGTGTTTGAATTTTACCTTTGAGAAGGATTTTCCGAGAGGGCAAATTCCTATTCCCTAACGTGAATTTGTCGAAGATATATTTAATGTTATTATCTCAGGAAAGATATTATTAAACTCAAAATCGATTTTTAGAGTCTAAGACCAATTTTGGGTTTAATCCTAAATGTTCATAGTAGCGAGTTACATGTTTTTGCACTCCTCGTCCTCGTGAACAGGGATTTTGGCTTCTTTTGTAGTCTTCTCTGCTTTATAACCAAACTTTTCGAAAGCCTTTTGAAGTTTGTCTTCATTGGTTTTGTCGGCATCGTATGTCACATAAACCTTTTGTTCCTCGACGTTGGTCTTGATATCCTTCACACCCTTTTCAAAACGAAGGTTACCCTTGATAGTGTTCTCACAGCTGGCGCAGTGCATCTGTGGGGTCGTGGTGAAGATAACTGTTTTGATGTCTTTTGCAGTTGCGATGATGGCTACCATGAGCATCAGCATTGTGAAAATAGCTTTTTTCATAATTGTTGTTTGTTTGTGGGAGACGTCCGAAAGTTTGTTTCAAGACGTCTCTCTGTTTTCTTATGTTTTGTTATTTTGTTGTAGAAAGGGCTGTTTACATTCGTTTACCGAGGTTCAGACGAATACCGACATACGCCATTGCGCCCTCAATAGGACCATAGATCATTGTCGGCTCAAAGCTGTTAGCCCACGGATTTTGATAGCCTATGATAGGATTTTTCTGCTTGTAATTGGTAAGATTTTCCCCACCTATGTAAAGAGAGAAGTGGCGGAAGTAGCGTGTCACCTGCCCACTAAGTTGTCCGTAAGCCTTATAGCTGCCCGCCCATGAGCGTTCACCCGATGGCAGTGCATAGCTTTCAGGCATTCTGCCACCTCCGTTCAGTGCTGCAGTAGCATCAAACTGCCAGAGTCCTAAAGGCGTTTTATAACTGAGCGTCAGCAATCCTTTGTAACGACTCTGTAGTGGTTTCCATCTTAGCTGACCGCCATAGGTAGCCTTCACGAGGTTGTAGCGGTAGGCTGCCGTCAGTTCAAAGCCCTTGAAAATAGGGTAGGTAGCATCGATTTGGAAGGTGTGTGAGAAGCTTTTACCATTGAGATTGGTGATATGCAGTTCCTGCGGATTGCTGTCATAGTCAACCAGCATCTGCGAAAGGAAGTGCGTGTAATAATAATCCGTGTTGATTTTCAGCATCTGTTTACCTATCGGAATGTTGAAGTTAAGGCTCGCTCCATAGTTCCATGCTGCCTCCTGATCGAGCTTGTCGATGATGAGTTGACGGCCCGAAGCCAATAGATAGTTGTTCTCAGCTAATGCGTGCGGACTGCGATAGCCCTTACCTGCCGAGAGGCGGAGTGTCATGAAGTCTACAGGAATCCACTTCAAGTGGAAGCGTGGAGTGAAGAAGGTGCCGTAGACGTTGCTGTGATCCATACGTAATCCTGCCATAGTGATGATGCGGTTGTGCAGGTTGTAGGTGTATTGAACGTATGCGCCCGGTGTAGTCTCACGCTCAATGCCCCGTGTGAGTGGGTAGATATTACCATAATCAGCCGCAATGGCCGTTGCTGGCAGTGTCAGACTCTGATGCAAGTAATCGTGGTTAAGGCTCAAGCCAGCCGATAGATTGTGCTCGTCAGAGAAGTTTGTCTCAAAGACAAGCGATGCGTACGCATTCTTCTCGTTGACATCATACTGCTTAATACCATATTGCGCCTGCTGCTTGTGCATAGAGACATTGCCTATCAAAGCGATGTTCGTACCCTTTGTATGATTGAGGACGAAGGCATGCTTCATGTAGGCTTCATAGCGGTCGGTGCCAATGTTGATGCGATAAGGATTCAGCATGGCGGCATGGTTGGTTTGCCCACTCATGCGATCTTCCTTCAACAGCGACAGACCAGCGTGCAGAATATAGTCTTTTTGCTTCCAAAACCAACGGTTCTGCAGGTTATACTGTCTTACTTGTGGGGCATCCTGAAAGCCGTCGCCATTGCCATCATGCTTGCCCCAGTTGTTCTCAAAGTGGGCAAGGATTTCCGTACTGAGGTTCTTATTGCCGTTGATGTGGATGTTACCATCCGCATTTGCCTCGAATTTACCCATCGTACTGCCATAGAGGTTGACGGTCACACCTGTTGGATCTTCTGGTTTTACGTATTCTACGTTAATTTGACCTGTCATCGCTTCGTAGCCATTCTTGACCGATGAGTTACCCTTACTCACCTGCATACTCTTCATCCAACTGCCGGGCACATAGCCTAAACCGTAGGGGAGGGCAGCACCACGGAAGTTTGGAAGGTTCTCCGTTAGCATCTGAACATACGTACCGCTGAGTCCGAGGAGTTTTATTTGTTTAGCGCCCGTAGTGGCATCCGAGTAGTTTACATCTGCCGACACATTGTTGACAAAACTCTCACCAAGGTTGCAGCAAGCAGCCTTGAAGAGTTCGTCACGTAGGATGTCTTTGCCGTTGATAGCCCCTGCCAATGAACGCACAGAGGCTCTTCGGGTTGTAACGGTCACGTTATCCAGTGTCTGGTCTTTTAGGGTTGTGGTCGTGTCGACAGCCGTTTGCTGTGCTGCAGCTGGTAGGACAGACAATAGGGTCAGTCCCACTGAATATATAATTCTATTCATTTCGTTTGATAGTTTGTTGTTTTAGAATATTTATAAAGCCCAAGCGGTATCAGAATGGGTGACATACTGATACGACTTAGAGCCTGAACACATTTGTGTAACAGGTACGGTAAAACTTCTGTTGCTCATTTTTTGAGAAACAGAAAACAACAAAAAATCAAATGATAAGCGTGGTAAGTAATTGAAGATATTGGCGTGGTGGACTATGCCAGAGCATCGACAACATCCTCTCTGGAGCCTTTGTCAGAATGGGCAAAGGCAGTAATTGACAGTTGCTTATGAATTGTGGGAGAAGAGAAAGCTGTATGGGCTGAATTTGATAAAAGTTATTCTGTGCCGTATCTGTGGGCGACAAGGTTTTTACTTCAAATTTCATGCAATGGCTTACATCTCTGTCATTGCAATGCCGCTTCTCTTCCATCTTAGCAACAGACACATTGCCAGTATGTTCACACACCACTGTTATGATGCCCGAACCAATCCATACGATCATTGCTGATAACAGAATGGAAAGTAATATGTCTGTCGTTTTTCTCATAAACTTATCTGCAAAGTTAGAGAATTATTAGTAACTTTGCAAAGAATTTAATATTTATTTTAATGTTCAACTTCCGCCTTTCAAGGCGAAATCAGTATATAGGAGGTGGCATTCTGCTTGCACTCCTACTAATATATGTTATCTTTCGTTGTCTGCCCCCTTCACAAGAGGAGGTAGACAAGAGTGCTGTTACTATCAATCAGGAGGCTTATTACACGTTAGAGGCTGATGGTAAGGCGGTTGCTTACTTTGCCGATTATGCCGACTCGATGTTTGTGGATGGCTCGGTCAATAAGGATTCAATTCATACACGCAGTATCAAGCAGCGGGGCTATTGGGTGAACCGATTGCCCGTAGTGCCTTCTTGCCATGGACGTATTCTTATTCGATGGGATTATAAACCATCAACAATCGTCAATCTAAGGGGTAAAGGCGTGCAACGTCTTGTTCGTCAGACGATTGCTCAGATGGATTCGGAGTTGGACGGACTGCAGACGAAGCGCAACGAGATGGGCTATTATCTCCGTGTGCACAGCGTTCAGGATTACGGTTATAATAAGATTGCAGAATATCATACCGAGGTGTTGCATCAGATGGATTCGCTTCGTCGGATGATAAAGGTGTTGGATTCGCTTTCAATTTCTTCTGCTCAGTTGCGCATCTTACAGCAGAATCGCTATGCCATTCAGTCTTCATCTAAGAAGGGAAAACCGACTGTTTGCAACCGCTTGGAGATAGATAAAGAGAATAATTGCGTACTGCTGCAAACGCAAAGTAAGACAACACCGATTCGCACTATCACTCGTTTGCAAAAGGGTGGGGCTGTGGATGCGTTGAAGGCATACTACAAGACACACGTAGTAGCGGTTACGAGCATAGCTGCTGGCATTCGTATTGAAGGCGGAAGATACGAAGGTGAGAACCAGAAAAACGTTCCGAATGGTTATGGAAAGTTCTATGGTGATAACGGTAGTTTCTATGACGGACACTGGAAAGACGGCAAACGTGACGGATTTGGTATCTATGTTGCGCCACACGAGTATCTGCAAGTGGGCGAATGGAAGGCGGATGTATTCAAAGGTGAACGCCTTACGTACACTGCTGACCGCATCTATGGCATTGATCTCTCACGCCATCAGCACGAGAAGAATAATAAGGTGTATAACATCTATTGGGATAAACTGCGCATTACCGACCTCGGTACGCTGAGTACGAAGACTATCAAAGGTAAGGTGGACTATCCTGTTTCCTTTGCCTATGTGAAGTCTACGGAGGGATGTACGGTGCTGAACGCTTATTATGAAGCTGATTATAAGGCGGCACGTGCGCATGGTATTCGAACAGGTACCTATCATTTCTTTTCTACAACGTCAGCAGGAGCAGCGCAAGCAGCGTATTTCCTGAAATGTAGTAAGTTTAACAAGGGCGACCTCCCACCAGTATTAGACGTCGAGCCAACCGATGCGCAGATTGTTGCCATGGGTGGTCCAGAGGTGATGTTCCGCCATGTTCGTGCGTGGATGAGCCGTGTGCAGAAGCAAACGGGTAAGCGTCCAATCCTCTATATCAGCCAGATGTTTGCCAATACCTATATGCCTTTGGCACCCGATTTGGACGATAACTATCACGTGTGGATAGCCCGCTATGGCGAATATAAACCCAACTTCAAGTTAGCTTACTGGCAGTTGAGTCCTGATGGTAAGGTGCGTGGCATTCATAACGATGTCGACATCAATGTCTTCAATGGCTATCGCAATCAGTATGAGGAGTTCCTTAAACGGCATTGCTTTTAAGATAGGGGATGGAGGGCAAAAGAAACATTCTTAAAGAGTAATGAGAGAGTGTTGTGAGTTCTAATCAATCAGAAGTTGAAAAGCAAGTTTCTGCTGATTAGTAATCCTTTGCTTTGTAAATAAAATTCAGATGTTGAAAATTAAAAGGGTGTTAATTGGCTTTCAATTAACGCCCTTTTCGCGTGCAAAAGATGCCCTTTAAGCCTCTTACTAACGCCCTTTTGAAGTCCAACTAAGCATCTTTTGAAATGCACTCTCGCAACTATTTGGTAACAAGTTGCTTACAGCGATGCTAAAATTACTTGTTTTTAGCTCTTTTCCTCGCCTTTTTATCGGATAAATTGTAATAATATTTCAAAGCTCGAGGTTCAAAGTTTCAAGCTTAAAGTTGCGGTGCATT
>CAMUQM010000025.1 GCA_947095945.1 uncultured Prevotella sp. | reverse complement strand
CGCTAAATGTTCTGCATTTTAGAGTTATTATAACACATCCATCACCTCTCTTCCTCCAATCTTTACCAGCATTCCCCTCCCTCAGAGGAGCTGGGGGAGGTCTCACCGCTCAGCCCAATCGCTCCTATCCAAATTCCTATATCCTATTGCCTCAGCTATATGCTGTACCTGCACAGCCTCCGACTCATCTAAATCGGCAATGGAACGCGCCACCTTTAGAATTCTGTTATAGGCGCGAGCAGACAGTTTCAATCGCTCCATAGCATCACGGAGCAACTTGATAGAAGCTGCATCAGGTTCGGCAAATTCGTGAATCATACGTTCAGTCATCTGTGCGTTACAATGAATATTACGATAACTGCTGAAGCGATTGGTCTGAACAGCACGCGCACGGATAACACGTTCACGAATAGCAGCACTTGGTTCGCCCGGTGTTGCTTGTGATATATCTTTAAAAGGTAAAGGAGCTATCTCACATTGGATATCAATTCTATCCATCAGTGGGCCGGATATCTTAGCAAGATACTTCTGAATCTGGCCCGGTGTACATACACAATGATGCGTAGGGTCAGCAAAATAGCCACAAGGACAAGGATTCATACTTGCCACAAACATAAAGCTACAAGGATAAGTAACTGTATATTTGGCACGTGAAATCGTTATATGACGGTCTTCTAAAGGCTGTCGAAGCACTTCTAAGGTATGTTTATTAAATTCAGGTAGCTCGTCACAGAAGAGCACACCATTATGCGCCAGCGTTATTTCACCGGGCATTGGATTAGCTCCACCACCCACAAGTGCAACCTCAGAAATAGTATGGTGAGGACTACGGAAAGGGCGTTGCGTAATCAGTCCGGTATCACGACGTAACTTACCAGCAATCGAATGAATCTGCGTTGTTTCCAAACTCTCCGAGAGTGACAAAGGGGGGAGAATAGAAGGGAGGCGTTTTGCCATCATACTCTTACCACTTCCGGGCGGTCCGACCATGATAAGATTATGTCCACCAGCAGCTGCTACCTCTAATGCTCGCTTCACATTCTCTTGCCCACGGACGTCAGCAAAGTCGAGATCAAAAGCATACTGATGTTCATAAAACTCCTTCCGAGTGTCGACAAAGCAAGGTTCTGGAGTCGTTGTACCGTTAAGAAAGTCGATAACTTGTAGGATATTATTCATCCCATAGACCTCTAACGTGTCTACCACAGCAGCCTCATGCTCATTAGCCTTTGGCACAATGATACCTTTGAACTTCTCTGCACGTGCCTTAATAGCTATGGGCAGCACACCTTTAACAGGCTGCAACGTACCGTCAAGGCTCAACTCTCCCACAAGCATAAACTCACGCAAACGGTCACAACTCATCTTCTCATTGGCCGCCAAGATAGCTATTGCCAATGGAAGATCAAAACTGGAACCTTCCTTCTTGAGGTCGGCTGGAGCAAGATTTGCGGTGATATCGGCTACGGGAAACTTATAGCCAGTATTAAGAAGTGCAGCAGCTATACGGTCATGGCTTTCCTTTACCGCCCCGTCTGCCAGACCGGTAAGGTGGAACAATACGCCCCGCGTGATACTAACTTCGACTGTCACGGTGGTGACTTCCATTCCATTGACAGCTGCACAGAATGTCTTTACAAGCACAATATTGGTTTTTAGTCGGCGCCATAACGCTGACGGATGGTATTAGCAGTGATATTTCTTTCTACCACTTTTCCGTTACGAATGACGATATTATCAGGTATAGTATTAAGTCCAAAGGTTTTGAGCAGTGGTGTATTAAGAAGTTTTCCGTCGCAAACATTGATAAACTCAACTCCATCACGCTCTAATACTTGTCTAACCTCCTTAGGGTTGGCATCTACACAGATACCCAAAGCACCAATCTTTCCTGCTTTTACAGCATCGCTCAGCGCACGCTGGATATCAAGACTCTCGTAACTCCAAGCTGCCCAAGTATTGATAATGACAACATTCTTTCCTTGAAACGTTGCATTATTAATTGTCTTTCCGTTGACATCCTTAGCTGAAAACTTAGGCATCTTACTACCGATTGGCAAAGAACCAAGTTCAGTTAATTGTCTTTGAAGACGTCCCAAAACAACATTATCAGGCTGCTCTTTTATCAATAAAGGTAAAAGCTTTGCAGCCTGCTTATAGTCAGGAGATTCTGTCTGAACAAGATAACGATTGAGTAGATACGTACTTACTACCGACTCTGGATGATCGTTAATAAACTGTATAGCATATTTCAACTCCTCAGGAGGGGAAACACTGGCTATCTGCTTACGGAACTTCGTCATCAATTCATTATCTTTCGTACCCTCAACGTCCATCTCTTTCAAGTGAGAAGCATCCGCTTTCACCTCAACCGCTTCACCTGACTCGGCAAAGATAGGCTGTGTGGAATAATTAGGGAAGATAATAATTAATGTAGAAGGTTTGCTACAAGGCTTCTCATAAGAAAAGCGTCCCGCCTCAATTTTGATTGTATCCAAACCATTGATACCACCATCGGGACTATAAACATAAAGTTCGCCTTGATTCATGTGCAAGAAGCGTCCCTCCATCTTGAAGTAACCGCTACGGGTACCACAAGAAACTAACAGCAGGGAGAACAAAAGTATGTATGCTATTCGCTTCATGCGCATAGAGATTTAAGAAAGAAGTGCCGCGAGCGGGACTCGAACCCGCACAGCCATTACTGGCCAAGGGATTTTAAGTCCCTCGTGTCTACCAATTCCACCATTGCGGCAAACCGTTTGCAAAGATAAGGCTAAATCTCCGAACTGGCAAAGGTTTTGCAAGTTTTTTTAGCTTATTAGGCTAATTGGGCTAATAAGGCTAATTGCCCCAATAGCCCTTAATTCACACCCAACACGCCATAAGGTCCTGTACTATTGGCACGGTAGCGTGTCATTTTCTTACCACTATCGCCCGAAACAATGTTGCCTCCAGTGTTCAGATTATACTTTCGACGACAATTACTGCAAGTAGCCAAACCATCACTACTCAGTTTTAATTCATAAGAACGCAGAGGTAGATCGCTTGTTTTGAAACAGTTAGGGCACTGTAAGTCGTAAGCATAGAAAGGAGAAGGATTATCTAAATTGCCATAACCAACGATAAGTCCATTGTTCATTCCCACGTGTTTCCAACTTTCCAGCCTAAGGTCAATACCATCAAACCATACCGGCGCACTTGATTTCAGTCCTTGATTATTCTCAAAGGCAAAACTATAACGACCACTAACAAAGTTAGTTTTGATGATACAATACACACCTGACGACAGCGGATTCATTGCAGTGGCAAGGATTGGGTCTTGATGTGTCTCATTATGAAAAGTAAAGAAGTTACGATAGCTACTATACTCATAATCAACTACATCACCGCATGATGATAATAGTACGACAAGCATAAACAGAGCAGATTGAATTACTTTCTTCATACTTTACTTCTAAATTATTGCTATCCGATAAATCTTAAATTATAAACTTCCCTTGCGTACTTCCCTTTTAAGAACCAGTTGCGTACATACCTACAACAAACAGTGAGATATTTAGTGCTCAGCACCACTGGTGCTTACTAACAACACGATATGTGCTGGGCAACAACACAACGATAGAAGACACTAATGAGTAACTGAAACGAGGAAAGTTTATCAGACAATATGACTTCTAAAGCTACTTAACACATGAATCCCTCCTCCCTTAGGAAGGAGGCGAATGATTTATTCAAATGGAATCATTGCCAATGCATCAGCAATCTTCTCAATGCCTTCCTGCAAAGGCTTTGACACCATTCCCTTTGCAAAGAAAGGAATATCAGCATCAATAGTAAGCTTCATCTTTGAGGAAGTCTCTGTTACTGGCAGTATCTGAATCCAAAATTTGAATGATAATGGTGAGTTATCACTTTCAAACTTAATTGTCTTAGGCTCGTCACGCTCTATGATACGCATAGAAATCTGACCAACTGGGTCAACAGTCATAGACAAAGAGTCCTGATCAAAGGTGATATTCTGTAATCTTTCTTTGACCTTATCCATGTCGTCATTACCTGTAGAACCTTCTGGAAGACGTTCCTTCAAACGCTGTACATTATTTAAATCGCTCAACGTGTTGTAAACACTCTGCTGAGAATGGGCTATTTGCTTTACGCTACTTTCAAACTTTGTCATTGAATATTTTTATTGGTAAGTTAAAGAGAGAAGAACTGGATGTAAGCGGAAATGATTGTAATAGAAGTATATATCTAAATATAGGGACACACGAACAATACGCCCACTACACAAATTCATATACAAACAATCCCTTTGAAATAAAGGACTTTACTTCCAGTGGAATGCTTAGAGATTACTTTCTCCAATTCGCTGGGTCCTTACGCCAATCATGCAGCATAGAAACCTCAGACTCCTTGATATAACCAGTCTCAAGTGCTTTCTCTACAACATGCTCATAATCGGTAAGCGTTACAAGCTTTACATTAGCCTCACGGAATGCCTCCTCAGCTACTGGGAAACCATAGGTATAAGAAGCAACCATACCCACAACTTCAAAACCAGCCTCACGAAGTGCTGCAACAGCCTTCAAAGAAGAGCCACCAGTAGAGATAAGGTCTTCTACTACGACAACCTTAGAACCTGCAGGTAGTTCACCTTCTATCTGATTCTTCATGCCGTGGTCCTTTGGTTTCGGACGAACGTATGCGTATGGCAATGCCAACTCATCAGCAACAAGCATACCCTGTGCGATAGCACCCGTAGCAACACCAGCCACAGCAGTAGCCTCAGGGAAATTCTCAAGAATAGCATGCACTAACTCGAGCTTCACAAACGAACGTACATCGTGGAACGATAACGTCTTGCGGTTATCACAATAGAATGGTGACTTCCAACCACTTGCCCATGTAAATGGGTCGTTAGGCTGCAACTTAATAGCTTTAATACCGAGCAGTTTGCCTGCAAAGACTTTCTTTAAATCTTCCATCTTGATAGTTTATGGTTATATACTAACTGCAAACTTACACATTTTTTCTGAGATTAAAGGACAAAAATATGATAAAAGAAAATAACAAGAACAGATGATACTCACATTAATTACACGAATGGTTTCATTTGATTTTAGTAGTATAAGTCTTCCTAACTACTAATAAACACAACTTTTACAACGACATATTGCAATGGTGTTAAGCCTCCGCACAATTCGTGCTAAGCCTTCGCACCAATTGTGTTGAGCCTCCGCACATCAATAGAAAACAAACCGAAAAAACCTTATCTACTATCAGGACAGATACTATTAACTACTAATTACTTACAAAGATAAGTACTACTCATAGACTAACAATAATGATATGAAGCGTAATGATACTGATTAATCGTTATTTGCAAAGCCCAATGAGAGGATACTGACTTTGACATTCTCTCCTTTAAGAACTTCTTTGGCAGCAGCAACAAGGGTGGCGCCTGAAGTAATGACATCATCAACCAACAAGATATGTTGATTATTTAAGGCAGAAGCATCAAGGAGACGGAAGGCTTTTTCTACGTTTTCATTACGCTCCCAACGTCCTTTCTGCGTCTGACTACCGTAAAAACTAACACGTTCTAAGACCTTATCTAAGACAGGCAAACCTGTCTCCGCACTGATACCACGCGCTATCTCCACACTTTGATTATACCCTCTTTCTCGCTCACGCTGCCGAGCAAGCGGCACGGGAACCACAGCTGTGATTCCTTCAAAGAAGCTATCATGAGCAAACTCTGCAGCAACAATATGCCCAAGACCTTCGCCTAATTCGGGATGTCCGCCATACTTCAATTGATAAATCAAACGACTGGTATCAGAATGGGCTTTATAAAAGAAGAAAGCAGCACCTTTCTCTATGGGAATCCTCCCCCAGAAGAGCCGCACAAGTCTATTGTCATAACCTGATTTTGCATAGCCCGTACGAGGGAGAGAGTGGTTACAACAAGCACACATCACCTCCTCCGTAACAGTCAGACGCCCACCACAAACCGTACACGAACGAGGGGCAAGGGTGTCTATCAGGCGAGCAAGTAAACTAATCGTCTGTTTCATCGTCTACGAAGTCTACATCATCGTCCGCAGCTACAACTCCTTCATCTATACATCGACGGATTAAATCCATCGTAAAACCACGTCCCATAGCAAACTTTATCAACTTCATAGAACGCTCATAGTCGCTCTCCGCCTTGATAGTACGATACTTACTTGCTAACAATGGGCGTAACACTTCAAGATATTCTTCGTCTTCTACAGCATCGAGGATGGACGAGGAGACTGAACTATCAACCTTTTTCATCCACAAAGCCTGCTCAATCTTACGCCTTCCCCATTTATTATAGCGAATTTTATCATGCACAAAAGACTCCGTATAACGGCTATCATCAACGTAATGCAGCGTTATCAACTTCTCCATAATACGTGCTTGCGCATCTTCTGATAGTCCCCACTTACGCATCTTCTCTAACATCTCACCAGAGCAATGTTCGCCTTTCGCACATAAATCGGCAAGTTTCTTCAGGGCTTGTGACTCTAATATAGGTCGTTTCTGTATCATGGTCGGATGGCTTTCGTGAATCGGAGCTTACCAAACTGGTCTTCTCGCAGTTCTATCTGCTTATAACCCAATTCGCTTAACATCTGCTTTACATTATCAATATATAATGGGTTGGTCTCAAAATAAAGCACACCATCAGCTGACAAAGCCTGCACGCCATACTCAGCGATTGCCCGATAGAAGCGTAGTGGGTCATCGTCTGGAACGAAGAGAGCTGTTTCAGGTTCATACGCAAGTACGTTCTTCGCCATCCCTGTCCGTTCTTTGTCGCAGATATAAGGTGGATTACTCACTATAATATCAAATTGCTGCTGCATAGCTGCTGCTGAAGGATGAAGCGCATCCTCCATCTTTAGTTCAACACGAATCTGCCATTGATGTACATTCTCACGTGCAATAAGTAGTGCATCACCCGATATATCCCACGCTGTAACCGCCGAGTTGCGCAGATTAGCAGCCAGTGTAACGGCAATACAACCACTACCCGTCCCCACATCTAATACTTGCAAAGGCACAGGAGGCTGTAAAGCGCAATAAGGTCGGTTATAATCCTCCTCTATCCAACGGCACAGCACCTCAGTCTCTGGGCGTGGAATCAATACGCCCGGAGCCACATGAAATGTGCGCCCACAAAAGGTTTCACGTCCTAAAACATATTGTACAGGCTCCGAACGTTCCAAACGAAGGATGATTTTCTCTAATTCCTCCTCCGCTTCTCGGGATAATTCATTAACTTTGCCCGTATATATATCGGGCAGCGTAATGCCAAACTGCACCTCTAACACAAGCCGAACGATAGCTTGTGCCTCACCTTCATCATACAAAGGAGTGAGTCTGTGCCATAAATCTTGGTATGTCATAGCTGCAAAGATAGGAATTTTAATGAAATGAAACAAGAAGAAACTGACGAAAAATACATGCGTCGCTGCCTACAATTGGCACGCAATGGACAGCTACTTGCTAAGCCTAACCCAATGGTTGGAGCAGTCATTGTGAGCAAGGAGGGTAGGATTATTGGTGAGGGCTACCACATACGTTGTGGCGAAGGACATGCTGAAGTGAACGCCTTTGCCTCAGTAAGGAAAGAGGACGAGTCTTTGCTGCACGAAGCGACAATATATGTCAGCCTTGAACCTTGCTCTCATCATGGCAAAACACCTCCTTGCGCAGACCTGATTATCAGCAAAGGTGTGCGCCGTGTGGTATGCGGTTGCATCGATCCCTTTGCCGAAGTCCAAGGACGTGGGGTAAAGAAAATTCGTGAAGCTGGAATAAATGTGACCGTGGGTGTCTTAGAAAAGGAGTGCTTGGAACTGAACAAAAGATTTATAACTTATAACACACATAAACGACCTTACGTGATATTGAAGTGGGCACAGGTAAGTAGCCCCTCCCCCTTACCCCTCCCCCAAAGGGAGGGGAGTAATCACCGAGATTCCCCTGATAGCTCAGAAAAAGTCATTGCCAATATAACTATTGAAAATAGAAACGATAGAATAGATTGTAACAATAAATCTTCTGTGGCTTACATTGGCAACTTATCGGGTAAAGACTATCAGCCGTTGATTATCTCTACACCTTTCACTAAAATGTTGGTGCATAAGATGAGGGCGGAGAATGATGCGATTCTCGTTGGGAAAACAACAGAAGAATTAGAGCAGCCACAGCTGACAGTGAGGGAATGGAGCGGTCCAAGTCCTGAGAAGTTAGTGCTAACAAGCCAGCCGACAAAGGAGGGAGAATACGCAACACCTACTGAAATCCTGTCGCATCTCTATGCCGAAAAGAAGCAAAGCCTCATCGTAGAAGGTGGTGCAAAGACCTTACAGAGTTTTTTGGATGCGGGACTATGGGACGAGATACGCATAGAATCGGCACCTTTCACGGTTAACGAAGGTGTAGAAGCTCCAAAACTCCCAGAGAACTTACGTGTTACAAAGATTGAGAACTACGTAAATACAATTGTGACTTACGAACGAGAGTAAGATAAGATTTCACCCAACAGATAGGACAAAACGGATAAAAACAAATTATCTTCATGAAAAAAAGAAATTCTTTTCATGAAGATAAATATTTATTTTCACGACAAAAAATATTTCTTTTCATGAAAATAATTCGAAAATAAGACAGAGTTGGGGTGCAATAGTCTTTTTAATTGCACTTATTTGTCATGATATTCAACACCATATCATCGGTAATACACATCGCTTCCTTACCTATACTTGTCAGGTTGCGGATAGACTTATCAACGTCTTCGTCTATAATTCCCTCTGCAGCCGTCACGTGCTTACCCTCCATTGAAAGCGTTGCAGAAAGGATAGCTGTCGACACACCCGACGAAATCTTTAGTGAACAACTTGGCTTCGCACCATCGCAAATCATACCAGTAAGGTTGGCTATCATATTCTTTACTGAATGGCAGACATTAATATAATCACCTCCCATCAGATAAGTAATACCGCAACTGGAACCAATACTTGCTACAACACAACCACAAAGGGCTGAGAGTGCGCCAAGACTCTGCTTGATATAGATAGCCGTAAGGTGACTCAAAGTAAGTGCGCGGATAAGTTCCTCACGCGTATTCTCATTTTCCTTGGCAAAGACAGCCACAGGATTGGTCGCACAGATGCCCTGATTTCCCGAACCGCTATTGCTCATCACTGGAATCAAAGCACCACCCATACGAGCATCACAGGCAGAAGCAGTCTTCGCAATGATATGTGAGAAAATGCTATTTCCAAAGATTCCACGACTCAAAGGGCGGTCCATAACCTTACCCAAACAATGTCCGTAGTTTCCCTTTGCAGCCTCAGCTGCAGCACGGAGGTTGTATCGCTTTGCCTCAAGGATAAACTCTATTTCATCTACTGGAGAAGTCGTTGCAAACTCCCACACCGTTTTGAGATTCAGACAGAGTGGTGCTTTTTCAACAGCTGCAGCACATGGTTGCATCTTATCAAGTAGGACAGTACCTTCCTTCTCTTCAAAGACAATATTCGTATGTGTGCCGCAGATGATAGCTTTCGCATACTTTTCTTCAGCCTTACAAGTGATTTCTATATAGAGTTTCTCTGTGATACCGTCTTTCAGTTTGACATCAATTCGATTCTCACTAATAAACTGTTTACCAGCTTCCAATGTATCAGGTGTAAGGTCCTTAATAACCTCTAACTGATATTCTGACTTACCCACCAAAGCACCGAGAGCAATGGCAATAGGCAAGCCTATCATTCCCGTGCCCGGAATACCAACACCCATAGCATTCTTTAGAATGTTAGCAGACAGCAAAACGCTAATCTGCTCGGGTTTCTGACCTAACAACTCTGTAGCACGTGCAGTACACAATGCTACAGCCATTGGCTCTGTACAACCTACGGCAGGTACCACCTGCTGGTGTATCAACTCGATAATCTGTTCTCTAATGTTCTTCTCAAGCATAATGATTGGTTTAGGTTTAGCCTGATATTATGACCATAACAAAAGAATATTCTTTGTACTCTCGCTCTCAGACATTACTATCCTTGAGAGAGTATGTTATCTAACTCTTGTCGCATAGCCTCCATCTTTTGATGTCGGTCGATAGAGAATGTTGAGCCATTCGCCTCAACATAATCAAATAAAGCGTATGCCTTCTCCTGTAAGATTTGGCGCAAAGGTTGCCCTTTATAGCTTGCCTCAGCATGTAACAACTCTGCAACCATGTTTATTTTATCTATCCGCTCAGCCTCATTCCACTGTTCCTTAGCGTATTTCAACAGCTCGTCAACGGAGAGATTACGTAAATCATCATACTCTCCAACGTACTGTTTATAAAGGTCTTTCAAGTCATTATCTCGCTTCAAGTCATCGTCTTTCTTTGTTAGAAAGCGCGAAATAGCAGCATTGAATTCCTCTATCAAACGAATAAAATAATCTCGTTGTAACATAGTAGATTTCCTTTTATGACACAAAAGTAAATAAAAAAATGATATAAATCCACTTTTCTATGTGTAATTAAACAAAAAATATTTTAGGATTAGGCTTATAAAGAATTAGCCTAATTAGCCTAATAAGGTCAATTGGGCTAATTGAACAGACACTTTTAGGACTGCGAAAGACTCTCCCACAGCTTCTTATAAAATTCGTGTTTGATCATTGTTTGAACATTACCAAGGATTATCAGCTTCATTCGGGCACGTGTTATAGCCACGTTCATACGACGTAAATCACGTAAGAAACCTATCTGTCCATCATCATTGGAACGCACAAGAGAAATAAGAATCACGTCACGTTCCTGTCCTTGAAAGCCATCAACGGTGTTCACACTGATAAGACTTCGATAAGGCTTAAAGAACTCTCGCTTCTTTATCAGACTGCGAAGATACTGCACTTGAGCACGATAAGGAGAGATAACTCCCACGTCTATCCGTTCTTCCAACACTCTATGCTTGCCTATCTTTGTGAAATAATCCTTTAAAGTCTTGAGTGTTAGCTCTGCTTCTCCTTTGTTAATACGACCAAAAGAAGAGCCGACAAACTGCTCGTGGAAGGCGTTTTCCTTTTCGTTATCTGACTGAGAAGGAGCTGAATTAGCGTTACTTTCCGTCAAATCATACGATGACACGACCGCTTCATCTGACGTATCAATCCATACCATTGGATTGTCATAATCGAGAATGCCACGATATTTAATCTGCGGAGCTGTTTCTACCTGTCCGCCATAGAACCAATCAGAGGAGAAGCGCATAATCTCTTCATTCATACGATACTGCACCTTCAACAGCGTTACAACCTCTGGTTTATTCTCTACGATACGTTCCATCAAGGTCTTACCTAAGCCTCCACGCAGCGCAGCAATGCTCTTTACCGTCGGAGGAAGTTGGCAATGATCCCCCGCAAAGACAATCCTCGATGCCCTACGAATGGCTATCCAGCAAGCCGCTTCAAGGGCTTGTGCAGCCTCATCGATGAATAAAGTCGTGAACTTCTGACCTTCCATTATCCTATTGTTAGCTCCAACAAGGGTGGAAGCAACGACACGTGCCTCTCCAAATAGTTCTGCATTGATGCGTATTTCAAGCTCAGTAGCACGGCTCTTCAGCCTGTCCATCTTCTGATGATAGCTTTCAGAACCTTTCTTTCTATTGTTTCTTAGTTCACGAATAGCCTTCCGAATTGACCACAACTGAGGGTAGTCAGGATGCGCTTCAAACTTTCGTTCGTATGTGAAACCAAGCATCTTATCATTCACTCGGGTAGGATTACCAATGCGAAGAACATTGATACCACGGTCAACAAGCTTCTCGCAAATCCAGTCAACAGCCATATTACTCTGCGCACAGACCATCACCTGACTTTCTCGCATCAATGTTTCGTTGATAGCTTCAACCAATGTTGTCGTCTTTCCTGTTCCCGGTGGACCATGAACAACAGCCACATCCTTTGCCCATAACACCTCATTAACAGCCTTTTCTTGTGTTGGATTCAGCCAAGGTAATCGAATGGGAGCAAAGGAGAACTTCTCAACCTTTTGTCGTGAATGGAACAAGTCACGAAGATGAGCCAGCCTATTTCCTTTTGCTTTCATCGTTCGGTCCAATGCATCGAACATCATCTGATAGCTCGTTTCATCAAAACCTAACTGACAGCCAATCTGTTCAGAGGCTGATTGAAGGTCTAATAAGGGGGCAGAGTCAGGGACAGCAACAACCATTCTATCGCCTTCCACATACGAAACAGTACCTGTAAAACCATAGTATTTCAGCTGAACAGCCTTATTGGGAGTCCCCTTCTCCGTCTCAATAAACTTAAAGAAAAGAAGCGGGCGACCACTTTCAAAGTTATGCTCTATATCCCCATCCTGTGTACGAAACACCTCAATGCAAAGTTGGTTCAACCCATTATAAAACCGTTTGCCCACTCTTAACGGAAACCAAGCATCTCCTCGCTTCACTTTCCGCTGCATACCAGCAGCCTCTGTCTGCTTTCTAAAGGCTTCTTTCTCGGCATAATACTCCATTTGGAGCAGTAAACGCTGACGCTGTAAGAGTTGGATTGGACTTTCCTGAAGCATATCTTTTTATAGTTGACGAGTTTACAAGTTTACAAGTTGACGAGTTGTTTGCAAACAATTAATCAGAGCTTATATATAAATAAAAGCACAGTTTACACCATGATAATAATATCTTTTTATAGTTGACGAGTTTACAAGTTTACAAGTTGACGAGTTGTTTGTAAATAATTAAAATGAGATTATACACAAACAGAATCACACTTTACACACTAAGTATAAAAAGGTGCAGAACACTAAAAGAAGAACATCTTACGACTATTCTGCTTCTTCTGTGCCAAAGCATATTCCATCTGCTTTGTAGCTGCCTTAAAAAAGAAAGCAATAAGATGTTCATCCGTCCCTTCCGTTCGTATAGTTCGCAAAGCAGCGATATACTCCTGACGATCTTCTTTTTGTATAATCAATTCGGGACAATTATGACGTAACAAGATAAAGTTTGATAGTAACCTACCAGTTCTTCCATTCCCATCACGGAACGGGTGCAAGTATTCAAAGAATCCATGAAACCGAGCAGACAGCACCATAGGATGAAGTTCTCCACGTTCCATCATCTCTGCCGTTGATGACATCAATCGCGGCACCTGCGCCACCAGTCCTTCATGCTCGCCAAAGACCGTATCACCAGCAGCCATATCCACCGTTGTGAACTCACCTGACACAGCATCAGCCTGCTTATAAGTGAGCGTATGAAGTGTTACCAACCTGTTAATAGTCTTCAAAAGGTCTACATCAAAAGAATGATCTAAATGATTATGCATCCATTCGTATGCTGCAAAATGGTCTGCCATCTCCTGACATTCCAATAAAGACTTCCCAACAGGATGATAACCCAACTGTTCCTCAAATAGACAACGTGTATCATCCACTGAGAAAGAAGAACCTTCAATACCACAGCTATGGCAGGAAAAAAGGATTTCAGAATACTCTCTAAACTCTTTCTTTCCCATTGGCAACACTATCTTTTCGTGATATGTTGCTGCCAATTCATCATATAGTTTTATCTCTGTTTCAAACACGTTACAAAAATAATACTTTATTATCTAATATCCTTCATTCTTATGAATAAAACACAGAAAAAAGCTAACAACTGAAGTCATCAACAATCTCAGCAGCTTTTCCTATTTGTAAGTCTGGGGGCGCACAAGAAGATAAGAACAAGACAACTCTGAGGTTTTCATAATGCAATGGCAAAGAAAGAACAAGGTCTAACTTTCCATCTCCATCCAAATCACCAGCAAACAGAAGGCGGAAATAAGCCCCATTCACCTCCGCTTCTCTGCAGATTCGCTCTCCATTCAGTAACAGGGTATAGTTCTTATAGACATCCTCACCTTGTGCCTTTGCCACTAACTCGTAGCGTTTTCCTGCAAAAGCAAAGCGACTTGTAGTGCCCGGCACAAGGAAAGTAGTATCAGAAATCTCTACATCAGCAGTCTTTACCTTCCCCAGATTGACAGGCAACTGATTGACGAATAAGATTGTATTTCGTTTCCCCGACAAGTGAGGTGTCATTCCTCCCACACATGCATCTTCCTTTTTCTGAATACTATAACGCGCCTTTCCTACATAATAATCTTTCCCATCCTTATATAGTTCAACCCAATTCTTATTTATCAATGTATCGGGGTTACAAAAACGATAAGCAAAAGGAACCAGAATCTTATACGTGAGGGGCTTCTTCTTCACAACCTCAACACTATCTGTCTTCTTCACGGGCATACTATCCTTCTGCTCAACAGATGCTCCCTGTTCTTGACTAACAGGCTTTTTATCCGTACAAGAAAGGAGTATCATACAAAGGCTCAGCAAAAAGAAAAAGGGCTTTATTCTCATAATTATAAGGTACTTAATACTTTTCAGCAAACAACATTGTTATACTTCACACGCTGCAAAAATAACATTTTTCCACCTATCTTCCAACCTTAAACTGTACAAAAAACGATTTTGTCGTTAAATGCATAGGTTAAAATTAAAGCAAAAGCTTATACTCTTGCATGTTGTGACTATCCAAAATTAAATGGTCTTACCAAGGGGGATAAACTACAGAAAAGAAAAAAAGAATTTTACCTATCCATGAGTATATCTTTCCATCTTCAACAAATTGCCTCTACTTCAATCCGTATTTGTAAACTATTTTCATACACATCAAATCCAATACATGCTCTTTTGGCTTCTAAAAGATACCTAATTGACTTGCAGAAGATGCCCTTTAAGGTCCTTACTAACGCCCTTTTGAAGTCCAATTAAGCACCTTTTCTTGCACGACTTTATAACTAATTGATTTACAGCTGGTTGAAAACTTGCTTTTTGTGCGTGTTTTTGCCTTGATTTATAGATGTTTTGCTCTAAATCATGTAATGATTTTTCAGAACCGTATCTACATTTTTGAAGTGTTAAAATGAAAGGGGCTTCTGTGTCAGAAGATGATAATAAAACAGACAATTGACAGTCTTGGCTATGTTTTTGTTTAATGAAAAACTTCGATTATTCCATTAAAGCTATATGAAAAGCATCCAAGCATTTAACGGAAAAACCATATTTTTATCTTTAAGAATCTTTTTTTATAGGAAATTATATATGTTTTTTCCTCAATATTTAATACTTTTGTAAAAGACTAAATCTATGTAGAAGGATGGTATGATATTGAGGATATGATACCCGAATACTACTTAATTTAAAACTATAAATTAGATGATTATGAAAAAGTCATTATTGTATCTGCTTGCTTTACCAGTACTTATGATGCTATTTGCAAGCTGTCATAGTGAAGAGGACGACTTTATTAATAAGCCGGATCCGAAGAGTCTTATTATCAAAGGTGTTGCCCGAACTTCAGGAGGACAGCCGT
>CAMUQM010000024.1 GCA_947095945.1 uncultured Prevotella sp. | reverse complement strand
TAGAAGAGATGGCAATCCTCAAAGGGATTGAGCATGAACAGGAGAATATCCACTTCACCTTCCAATGCTCATTCACAAAAGAATTGAAGATTGACCAAAGTATTGCTCACAATGGCGTATGCTTAACGGTAGTTCGCTTCCAAGATGATACCTATACGGTAACAGCTATGAAAGAAACCCTTGAACGATCTAACTTAGGTTTGCTTAAGGTAGGGGACCGTGTGAATATAGAACGCTCGATGCTTATGAATGGTAGATTGGATGGTCACATCGTACAAGGTCACGTTGATCAAACAGCAAAATGCGTCAACACGGAAGATGCAGATGGTAGTACCTATTTCACCTTTGAATATCCATATAACCGTGAGATGGTACAACGTGGCTATTTTACTGTTGATAAAGGTTCAGTTACCGTCAATGGCGTGTCGTTGACAGTTTGCGAACCAACTGATAATAGCTTTAAGGTAGCTATTATTCCTTACACACGAGAGAATACTAATTTTGCTGACATAAATGTTGGTACGATTGTGAACCTCGAGTTTGATATTTTAGGCAAATACATTGCACGTTTGAATAGTTTAGTGCAATAGCATTGTAAATATTTATTATTAAAACAACAAATAACCTTAAACGGCATCAAAACGGGTTAGAAAGCCTTTTCAGTGCCTTTTAGGGTTGTTTTATTGCGAAAATAAGTTAAATATAAACATTTTGTATAGACATAACAATGGGTTAATGTAAAAAAATCTCACATAATTAGTCAATACATTTTATTTTACAGAAAGTTTTATTACCTTTGTTTGCAGATATAGATTATATAGATAAATAAAGGTAATAAATGAGGAAACAAATAGACATATTTAAAAGTTTTTGGAACCAAATTATCATTTGGCTTCCACTCTTCCTCATTCCAATTTTGTATGCTCCCCATGGACATACATCATGGCAAGACGACTTGTCTATATATATCATTCCTCTTTCAATGATGGTTGTTGCATATATAAATTATTTTGTACTTGCACCCATGTTGCTAAAGGGACGTAAGAAAGAATTTTGGGTAATCAACACACTACTCATCCTTTTCTTATCTGTTGTACAGCACGAGTGGTTGTACTATACATCAGGTGAGCAAAATCTAATGACTTATCCATTCCAAATATTTGTAGAGAATAAAGAGGATAAGTACGTATATCCACACATTTTTTTCATTGTTCGTAATATCTTTAACTTAAGCATCTGTGCTGGTGTTGCAACATCCATACTAATGGCACAGCGATGGTCAAAGGCTGAGAAAGAGAAGCGTGAAGCAGAAACAGCGATGACAAAAGCCGAGTTGGTTAACTTACGCCAGCAAGTCAATCCTCACTTCCTACTCAACACTATGAATAATATCTATGCGCTCACAGCTTTTGATACAGAAAAGGCGCAGAAAGCAATTATAGACCTTTCAAAGATGTTACGACATATTCTCTATGACAATCAGCAACCTTACGTATGTCTGAAGGAAGAAGTAGAGTTTTTACAAAACTATGTCGATTTGATGATGATACGCATACCAGAAAATGTGGAAATCAAACGTGAGTGTAACATTCCCTCTAATTGCAATATCCATGTTGCGCCAATGATTTTTATTTCATTGCTTGAAAATGCTTTCAAACATGGCATTAGTCCAGAGCAAAAAAACTTTATACACATAAAGTTAGATGCAAACAGTGAAAATATTGTATTCTCCATTCAAAACAGTAACTACCCTAAGGGAGAGGCAGAAAGAAACGGTCATGGAATAGGGCTCAAACAAGTAGAGCGCCGCCTTGAACTTGCTTATCCGGGGAAATACAAGTGGGAAAAGGGATTTGATAGCAATAGAAATATATATTCAACAAAAATAATCATTTATGATACTAAACTGTATAATCATTGACGACGAACCTTTAGCAGCAGACTTGCTTGCAAGTTATGCAAAAAAAACACTCTTTTTGAACTTAATTGGTGTTTTTAATAGTGCTGTAGAAGGTATAAAAGCCATCCGTGAGAATAGAGTTGACCTCATATTCTTAGATATACAAATGCCTGAACTTAGCGGATTGGAGTTTGCTAAGATTCTACCTAAAGAAACTAAGATTATTTTCACAACAGCATTCAGCCAGTATGCAATTGATGGTTATAAGGCAAATGCGATTGATTACCTTATGAAGCCTATCAGCTACGATGACTTCTTAGCTGGTGCAAACAGAGCATTAGACTGGTTTCAAAGTACACGTCAGGCAGAGAATGCATCAAACGATCGCTTTATCTTTGTCAAGAGCGAGTACAAACTGGTTAAAATCATGTTTGATGACATCCTCTACATTGAAGGATTAAAGGACTATGTTAAGATTTATCTTGCTAACGACCATAACCCTGTCATGAGTCTGATGAACATGAAAAAGATTGAAGAATCACTTCCGAAACCTGAATTCATGCGTATTCATCGTTCCTATATCGTGCACATGAAGAAGATTGACGGAATTGATCGTTTCCGTATTGTCATAGGTGATGCAATACTCCCTATTTCAGATAGTTATAAGACTGTTCTTCAAGATTACCTTGATGGTCATACGTTATAAACTTGATTATAACCCACTCAAAATATTAAAGACACTAACCTCTTATTTTTGAAAGAAATAAGAGGTTAGTGTCTTTTTTATGCTTTAGTCTTATATAGAATTACTTACTCGTAGTCAGTCCACTACGTTTCGTACGCTTAAATGAACGATAGTCATCGAGTTCAATCTCAATGTCTGGCTCTACCAACTCACCCTCTCTTGGCAACTGGAACTTCATATACTTGATATTCAAACCACGTTCTATCCATTGATTCTCATAATAAGTATGAATACCAAGAATCTCACGTGTCTTATCATCCATCTGAACCTCTGCAACACTCCCCTCTCCTAACTCATTACCATAAAGGTCTTCTGTACGGAAAAGTACTGGCAGTTTATTCACATTAACCATATACGTGGTGTATGTAAAGAGGAAGTTTGAATCCGTTTTAAGATGTACAACACCACCCTCTATTAAGAAACGACGATAACGGTTCATAAAGAAAGTAGAAGTCAAACGCTTATGAACGTTCTTCATCTGTGGATCTGAAAAGGTAAGCCATATTTCCTGCACCTCATCTTCACTAAAAAAGCGGTCGATAATCTCAATACTTGTACGCAAAAAAGCTACATTCTCCAATCCTTCTTCCAAAGCCTGCTTAGCTCCTGTATAGATACGAGCACCCTTAATATCAACACCCATAAAGTTGATATTCGGGTAAACACGTGCCAAACCAACGGTATATTCACCCTTACCACAGCCCAATTCAAGCACTATCGGGTTGTCGTTATGGAAATACTGTTCACGCCAATGCCCTTTCATTTCGAACGGAACCTCACTGATAACGCTGTAAGGATACTGAAAGACGTTCTTAAACGTCTCCATCTCTGCAAATTTCTGTAACTTACCTTTACTCATAGTGCAAAGGTACAATAAAAATAAGGAACGAGCTGTAAGGAGTAGTATTTAATTTATTTAGACTGACTGCATAACTATAATTTTATCTGATTACAATATAATTTTGTACCTTTGTACTCTAAAAAAGATTTATCATGGCAATTAAAGCTGCATTCTTCGATATAGATGGTACGTTAGTATCCTTTCAAACACACCAGATTCCAGCATCAACAATAAAGACTATTGAGCAAGCTAAGGAGCAAGGTGTGAAGATTTTCATCTCCACAGGTCGCCCAGTAGCTATCATCAATAACATTGACTCCATCCGTCATCTCATTGATGGATATATCACCTTTAATGGTGCACGCACCTTTATTGGCGACGAAGATATCACTTTGATGCCTATCCCCGAAAATGAAGTTCGAGCAATGATTGAGGATGCCAGTCGTCGAGACTATGCCGTTTTGGTATGTGGCAGAGATGTAGTTGCACTCCACAACCATAAACCCATCTTTGATGAAATCTTCGTTCATAATTTAGGTGTTAACAATATCGACATCAACAAACCGGTTGAACCATTGCTTAGCGAACCTGTTCTTCAACTTACTCCTTTCTTCACTGAAGATTATGAGAAGGATATTTTCCCTTCAATGCCACATTGCATTTCAGCACGTTGGCATCCAAGCTTCATTGATATCACCGTACAAGGAGCTGACAAAGGAAACGCATTAAAGCAAATGACAAAACATCTTGGCATTAGCTTAGAAGAGTGTATTGCCTTTGGTGATGGTGGAAACGATATAACGATACTCCAAACTGCGGGTATCGGCGTGGCAATGGAAAATGGCTATGAAAGCGTAAAGGCTGTTGCCGATTACGTTACAACAAGCGTAGATGAGGACGGAATACGCAATGCATTCATTCATTTTGGGATTATCAATAAATAAAAGTTTATGATTATGGCTTTTGAATTTAACTTCAAAAGAAATCATAGTCGCAAAATAGGAATTAAAGAAAACAATGTCAAATAATATAAAACGTTCTTCACAAGAAAAGCGTACTGCCTTTGTGGTAGTCTTCGCCTTCTTTGTGATGCTTGCTGAAATTGTTGTGGGACTATCTTCCCACTCAATGGCACTCTTTGCAGATGGCGTACACATGGGTTCGCACGTATTGGTTATCGGACTCAACTGGGCTGCCTACGTATTGGTTCGTTACTTGCAGAGCAAGGGTACAACGCATTATGACAGTGAAAAGATACTAAACTTAGCAGCCTTTACCAGTGGTATTTTATTAGTGTTCACCGCAATCTTTATTATTGTAGAAGCAGTAGAGCGTTTTTCAAGTCATGGAGAAATCATTAACTATGAACTTGCATTGACAACAGCAGGAATAGGTTTGGTTGCTAATACTATTAGTGCATCAGTCCTTCATGGTCATCATGGTACGACAGACTACAACAGCCATGCCGCCTACCTCCACGTTCTTTCTGATGCCTTGACAGAGATTGGTGCTATCATCGGCATACTCTGTGCAATGTTTTGGAACATTACATGGATTGACTCTGCAGTAGCTGTCGTTAGCGCATTGGTTGTTTTCCGCTGGGCAAAACGTTTGTTATGGGATACAGGTAGGTCATTGACAGAATCATAACCCACCTGTTTTCACTTTGCTTTAAGCTAACAACAGAGTTTATCCTATCAGTTTAAAAGGTGGATATTTACCTATTAGATAGTTAGAAAATTTATGACAAAATAAGCCTACTAAAATACTATTTCCCACGTAAAAACAGCATTATTCCCCATTCTTGCAAGTATCTAATAATCAATTCATTACAAATATATGCAAGAAAAGATGCTTAGTTGGACTTTAAAAGGGCGTTACTTAGACCTCAAAAGAGCATCTTTTACAAGCAAATTGAGCATCTTTTAGAAGCCAAAAGAGCATGTGTTGACTTTTAACCGCATGAAAATAGTTTGCAAATGTCGATTGATAAGGGAATAAGTGGTTTGTAGAAGACAGAAAGACATACTAATGAATAGACATATTATTTATTTGCCTTTTCTGCATTATATCTTGTAGTTTATTTCCCTTTTAAGGTGTCCTATGGTAGGTTCTATTCCTGCTTGCTTGCAAAACAGTTTATGTTTATTTCCAGTCATTTACATTTTATACTGTTAAGATTATAGCTTCTGTAAAAGTTGTGAAAGCCCTACCGACGTGCTTATGCCGGTTCTGACAGACTATAGAAAACAGACCTATGAGGCAAACTTCTATCAGTCGATATAGTCAAAAACTATGAAAAACACCGCACTGGTTTGTCCGGCAACTGGAGGTGCGAAGCCTCCGAAGAGCTATAGCAAGAAGTTAATGATGCAAACAATAATAACTTTTTTACCTTTTTAAAGTCTTCTATTCCATTTTTTTTGTGTTACTTTGCAGCTAATTATTTAAGTTTACTAACGTGTATATCCTACCAAGTAAGGATATATTTTTGAGAAGGCTGTCAATGACCAACATATTGAACATGAAAAGGAGCTTGAAATGGCTGATTGCTATTGTTGCAACACCAGTCATATTGTTTCTTATCCTTGTTGCTTTACTATATTGCCCTCCCGTTCAGAACTGGGCTGTAAAGCGTGTGACAGCATATGTTTCTGAGAAGACAGGAATGGAAGTAAGCCTTGAACGGATCAACCTCTCTTTTCCATTAGACCTTGAGTTAGATGGACTGAAGATGCTTCGTCCGAATGATTCTATTCCTAATAAGAAAGATACAGTAGCAGACGTGCATCGTTTAGTGGCAAATGTAGACTTATTGCCATTGCTTAAAAGTAGGGTAGAAGTAAACGAACTAACATTTACAAAGCTGAAAGCAAATACCGTCAACTTTATCGGTGACCTTCGTATTCGCGGTGATTTGCAACGTTTACATATCGTAAGCCATGCTGTTAACCTTGTTGGTGATTCTATTCGTATAAACAAAGCTGATATTGAAGGAGGATGGATTGATATTGCATTAGGCGATACCGTTCCCGATGACCCTAATAAACAGAAACCTCTTTGGCGTATTAATATTGATAAGCTTAATCTCGCTAAAACCGATTTTCGTCTTCACATGCCGGGCGATACTATGAGCGTTCGTGCAAACTTTAAGAAGGCTATGGCAAAGGGAGCTGAACTTTTGCTGCATGACAACATATACAAAGTAGCAAACGTAGACTGGCAAGGTGGTGAATTCTGTTATGACCAAAACTATGTGCGACATGCAAGTGCAGGCTTTGATGCTGCGCATATAGCTATGCAAGATGTTAATCTTGGCATAGATTCCTTCCTATATGCTGCTCCAAAGATTGGATTACGTGTTCGAACTGCCAATATGAAGGAGAAAAGTGGGCTGATAGTAAAGGATTTCCGTGGTCCATTCTCTATGGATTCTACAAGCATCAATCTGCCTGATTTATATTTCCGTTTGCCTGATACAGAGTTATCTGGACGTTTTATGATGGATATGAATGCCTTTGCTGATAAGGATCCGGGGCAGATTTCTACTCAATTAGATGGATTTTTACGATTGAAAGACTTACGTCCATTTTTAATTTCTGTTCCAAAGAATATCTATCAAGCAATTCCCAATCAACGTATCATCGTAAAAGGGCAACTCGATGGAAATCTTCGTTCAGCTGCTTTTAAACAGCTCCGCTTGGCTATGCCGGGTTACTTTGACCTTACAGGAACAGGATGGATTGCTGACATGACGTCTGGTGCTGGTCATCTTCGCAGTGACTTAAAGCTGAAAGGAACAGCAAACAATCTAAGTTTTGTTTCCAATTTATTGCCAAGCGATGTGCGTAAAACAATTAACTTCCCACGTGGAATCGGTATAAATGGTGATATCCATATGCGTAAAACCCTTTATACAGGTAATATACTACTGACACAAGGTGGTGGTCGCATTCGTTTGAATGGTGCTTATAATACGGCTACAGAACTTTATCGCCTTACGGCAGATGCTACAGCGTTTCCAGTTCAGCGTTTCTTACCTAATATGGGGTTGTCTGCCTTCTCGGGAAGTGTAAAGACGCAAGGTCGTGGAACTGATTTCTTAAATCCGAAATCATCAACAAATCTAAGTCTTCGTATTCGTAGTTTCAAATATGGCAACTATGTCTTGGATGGGTTGAATGGCGATATATCAAAGCAAGGAGAGCAACTGTTTGCTCATGTGAAGAGTACAAATCGTATGTTAGGTGGTGACTTCACCTATAAAGGTAGAGTAAATGCAAAACTTGTGGATGGTCATCTGCGTGGCTGGCTACGTCGTGTTGACTTACACGCCATGGGAATTATGGCTGAAAGGTATGTAGTCTCTACATGGGCTGATGTTGATGTACGCTCAGATATGAAGGATAATCATCATGTTAGTGGTCCACTTCGTTCGTTCCGTCTTCTGCAAGAGGGAGGAAAGAAAAGCCGACTTCTTACAGCTGGTAACTTTGATGTGCGGGCTGATGTACGCTCTAATAGCCTTGATACTCATTTGAAAGGAAATCTTTCAGAAGCTGATTTGCAGGCTTTCGGGTTTATAGATAAGCATTATATAACCTCTGCTAATGCAGATATTACTCTTCGTTCTGATATGAAGAAGTACTATGCTGTAAGTGGAAATGTAGGTAATCTATTGCTGAGTGAACAGCGTAAAGGACAACGTGTGCCATTAGCTAAAGGTAATTTCAATCTTGATGCTACAATGCGAGGTGAACAGATTGAAGGCTCAATAAATGGAGTATTTCCACTTGTAGACCTTTATCAGTTGGGAATTGTTGACAAGGCTATGTCAAGTAGTTTTTCAACTAATACCTCGTTTGCAATGTCTGGCAGGGATGATATGAATATCCATAGTTTGATAGGAGACCTTCATGTCACCGATCAAAACCGCACCTATGCTCCGGGTGATGTAAATGTGGATCTTATGAGTCGTCGCGATACTGTGCATGCTGTATTAGATGGTGGAGACTTCCGCCTTAGTACTGCATTTAATAGCAGTGTTAACCAATTGGCAGAAAGTGGAATGAGAATTTATAAGGCAATACGTGAGCAACTTACCAATCGTCGTATAGACCAGCCTGCGATACTCCGTCAGTTACCAACAGGACACTTTACCCTTCGTAGTGGACGTGACAATATATTCTCCGATTTATTGGCACAAGATGGTTATGCCTTTAGTCAGGCTGATATTAATCTAACTTCATCACCAATAAAGGGACTTGACGGTCGAATAAGTATTGACTCCTTGGTATACAATGATATTCACCTTGACAGTATCAGAGCTGACCTCACCAGTGTTGATGGACAGTTGAACTACGTGCTGTCCGTAAAAAATAATCCAAATAACACCTATCCTTATCATGGCTATCTGCAGGGTGCTCTCTATGAACACGGCTTACATACACATGCAACAATTCTTGATAATAAGGGAAAGACTGGGCTCGACTTGGCTGTGCAGGCAGCTATGAAGGGTAGGGGAATACAACTCTCAATTACCTCTCCTCAGTCAGTATTAGGATATAAATCATTTAATGTCAATGATTCCAACTATATCTACATAGGACGTGACCGTCGTCTATCTGCTAACCTTCGTCTGGAGGCTGCTGATGGAACGGGTATGCTTGTTTCAACAGAAGACACTGATTCAACATCATTGCAGAATGTAACACTATCAATGAACCACTTTGAGTTAGGTAGCCTGTTTACTATACTACCTTTTGCACCTAAGTTGTCAGGTATGTTGGATGGTGACTACCACCTTGTTCAAACAGATAAGGAACTCACCATATCAAGCGATATGACCATTAAAAAACTTATTTATGAGAACAGTCCAATGGGTGATGTGGGTACACAGTTTGTCTACATGCCTAAGGGGGATGGTTCGCACTATGTTGATGGTATAATAACTCAGAACGGAAAAGAAGTTGGTATTCTCTCTGGAACCTATAAAAATGAGGGTGCTGGAGAACTTGATGCTACTTTAGAGATGAATCAATTCCCGTTGAATTACGTCAATGGCTTTGTTCCTGACCAGATTGTTGGACTCGAAGGAGTAGGAGAAGGAACGCTAACAGTAAAGGGACCGTTGAAGAAATTGGACATCAATGGTGAGATCTATCTTGACTCGTCTTACTTAGTGAGTGTCCCATATGGTATAAGGATGAGATTTGCTGATGATCCAGTTCAAATACGCAATAGTCATATTCAGTTTGAAAACTTTGAGCTCTTTGCAAGTAATGGTTCACCACTTGACATATCTGGATACTTAGACTTCTCTAATCTTGATAAGATGAAGCTTGATGCACAAATGAGGACTAAGAATTTCCAGATTATCAATGCGAAGAAGAATTCTCGATCAGAAGTTTATGGAAAGGCATTCGTTGACTTTACAGGACGAATTAACGGATTGTTAAGCAATTTACAGTTGAATGGAAAACTTGATGTTTTGGGAAATACAGATGTGTCATACGTGGTACGTGATGGTACCTTGACGATTGATGACGATTTGAAAGACCTTGTTCAGTTTACTAATTTCAATGATTCTACAATTGATGTTATTAAACGTCCAGATATTATGGGCTTTACAATGGCTCTTAATGTAGATATTGACGAACAAGCACATGTCTTCTGTGCGTTGAATGCCGATCAGTCTAATTATATTGACTTCATAGGTGGTGGAAATCTTCTTTTGAACTATGACCCAACAAATGGTGTACAGGTTCGTGGTAGATATACGTTAAGTGATGGTAAGATGAAATACTCTCTTCCTATTATTCCACTTCGTACCTTTAATATTAAGGATGGAAGTTATCTTGAATTTACAGGTGATCCGATGAAGCCAACACTGAAAATTACAGCAACAGAAGATGTTAGAACAAGTGTGTCCAGTGGCTCGGGTGAAGGTAGGATTGTTGATTTCGAGTGTGGCGTAAGCCTTAGCAAGCAATTCCCTAAACTGGGAGTAGAGTTTATTATTACTGCTCCAGAGGATCAAGAAATGCAGAATATTCTTAATACTAAGAGTGTAGAGGAACGTTCAAAACTTGCTGTTACGATGTTGGCATCTGGTATGTACTTTGATGGTGATAACTCTGCGAGTACCAATACTGCCATGAGTGGCGCATTGGCAGGCTTCCTACAAACTCAGGTTAACTCTATCACAGGTAAGGCACTCAACTCTATGGGACTCGACCTGACTGCAAATATGGAAAGTGCAGCCGATGTGAATGGAAACTTACATACTGACTATACCTTTAAGTTCTCAAAACGTTTGTGGAATAACCGCCTACGTATTATCATGGGTGGACGAGTGTCAACAGGTTCACAGTTCTCGGAAGAGAATGGTGCTTACTTTGATAATTTCTCGCTTGAGTATCGTTTGAATCAGAAAGAAACGAAGTATTTGAAGCTTTATTATGAGCGTGAGGCATACGATTGGTTGGAAGGTAATTTGAGTGAGTTTGGAGCTGGTTTCATGTGGCGCCGTAAGTTACGCCATTTCAAGGATATCTTCCGTTTCAAAGAGGACAATCCTATGGTTGTACCACAGTCAGAGAAGCTTAAACGCGATACATTAATCAACTTTGTGAATGAAAAGAAATAATAATCATATAAGTATAGCTGGTAAAGGAGGAGTCATAGAACTGTTCTGTTTTATGGCATTCTTATTTATATTTGTAGCCTGTAGTACAACTTCAGCAATTCCTGATGGTGAACACCTATACACAGGTATGAAGTCGACAAAATACAGTAACTACCAATCAAATCAGCATTTCAAAGATGTGAAAGAAGAATTGGATTTAGTACTGGCGACTAAGCCCAATGCCTCTTGGCTGGGTAGTGCCAGTGTTCGCTCTCCTTTCCCTGTTGGTTTATGGATATGGAATGCTTTCTCACAAGACACAACGGCATTCAGTCGTTGGATGGTACGCGCATTTGGCTCTTCACCAGTATTGATGAGTTCAACGACACCAGATTTACGTGTAACGGTGGGTGAAAATCTCTTGCGCAAACGTGGCTATTTCAATGGAAAGATAAGCTATGAGAAACTTGCACAGAGTAATCCGAAGAAGATGCGCCTACAGTATGCTGTTAATATGGGACGACTGTGGCTGCTTGATAGCGTACAATACACTAATTTTCCACCTACAGCAGATAGTCTGATAAGAATGAATCTTGATAAAGCAATTATTCATAAAGGCGATGCTTTCGATGTGTCAACACTTGAAGAGGAACGTAAGCGAATAACCGAGCTTTTCCGTAATAATGGTTACTATTATTATCAAAACAACGATGCAAGTTATCTTGCTGACACGACGAACGCCTATGGTTTAGCTTCTGTTCGTCTGCAAATGGCTGATTCTGTAAGTGCAAAAGCAATGAGAAAGTGGAATATTGGAACCATTAATATCAATTTGCAGCGTCAGTTTATTGATTCTCTTACTCAGCAGCAGCGTTTTCGTGATGTTATCGTGAACTATAATGGTTCGCATATGCCGCTTCGTCTACGTGCAATAGCTAATGACTTGAAGATATGGCCTGGTACAGTTTATAATAATGAACTGTTTGAAAAGAGCCAACAACAGCTGAATAGCAGTGGACTATTTTCTGCAACAAACTTCACTTTTACCCCTCGTGACACTACGGATACACGTAATGTTTTGGACATGACGATTAATTGTGTCTTCGATAAGCCTTATGATTTTTATATAGAGGCTTATGGAAAAGGGAAGACCAGTGGTAGATATGGTCCTGAAGGTATCATCGGTCTGACAAAACGCAATGTTTTTCGTGGCGGTGAGAAACTAAATCTGCGTGTACATGGCTCTTATGAATGGTCGGCAAGCGCTGATGATGACGGTAATGATCGACTTGGATTGAATAACTACGAGTATGGTGCTGAAGCAAGTCTGCAGTTTCCTCGTCTTGTTAATCCTTTCATTACGCCACCAAGAAAGCGCTGGGAACGTGAAGAGAGAAAGAGTGCTGAAGCAGCAGAAAAAGGGCTTGTCTATATTCCTAAGGGTCCACGCACCTATTATACTACACCATCAACCACGCTTAAAGCTTCTGTTGATGTGTTGAACCGTTCTAAGTATTTCAAGCGTCATGTTGTGTCAGGAGAACTGACTTACCAGTGGCAGCCAAACGAACGTAATAGTTATTCGTTCTCTCCTTTGACACTGACTTATGAATATATGCACAAGGTGACCGATCGTTATCTTGAGCTGATAGATAGTGTTCCTTATCTTGAAGTATCATTGGCTGACCAGTTCATTCCTAAAATGGTTTTCCAATATACCTTTATGAGTCCAGCTCGTTATAAGAGTCCTATTAAGGCTTGGGCAACGATTAGTGAGGCAGCAAACCTCTTATCTGCAAG
Organism: uncultured Prevotella sp.; assembly: GCA_947095945.1. Taxonomy (GTDB): domain Bacteria; phylum Bacteroidota; class Bacteroidia; order Bacteroidales; family Bacteroidaceae; genus Prevotella. Next base: position 2,650 of record CAMUQM010000024.1, on the reverse strand, counting down.
TTATGCTGTGTTCGGTAGACGTTGGAGTGAAAAAGAAAAGCAACTCTTCAAGAATCCATATGCACAGTTTCTTAAGGTTGATGCTAATCTTACGAAAGTATGGAGCATAGGAGAGAAGAGCGGTATTGCTGCCCATGTGAATCTGGGTACAGTGTGGGCATATGGCAACAGTAGCTTTGCACCTTATACCGAACAGTTCTATGTGGGAGGAGCGAATAGTATCCGTGCGTTTAATGCCCGCCAGATTGGTCCGGGACGTTATCGCTCAACACAGCGCCGACGTTCATATGTAGAACAAACGGGTGATATCAAACTACAGTTCAATCTTGAGTATCGTCCTCACCTTATGGGTTCACTCTATGGAGCAGTATTTCTTGATGCTGGTAATGTGTGGACAATGCATTATGATGATGGTCGCCCAGAAGGTTATTTCAGGATGAAGAACCTTTTAAAGGAGATGGCACTTGGTACTGGAGTTGGTTTACGCTATGATATTGGCTTTTTTATGCTTCGTTTAGACTGGGGTATTGGTTTACACGTACCTTATGAAACGGGTAAGACTGGTTTTTATAATATATCAAAATTTAAGGATGTACAAGCCTTTCACTTGGCTATCGGATTGCCTTTCTAAACTTGCATGACTCTAAATTATTCAGCCCCGTTAATTTGATTAGTGGGGCTGAATAGTTTATAAGAGTAGCTCATTTTAGAAGCTTTGATAAATAAGTGGTAAGAAAACAATATGTCTAAGATTCTTTACCTTTCTTATTCCATATTGAATTTAAGAGATGGAGTTGAATTTTCGGGTAATGGTAATCATGAAAATATATTACAAAAGATATGCAATTAATTGTATATTTTTCTTCTAAAAGTACGTATTTTTCATGGCTTTGTAACTAACAGAAAAACAAGTAGTTATAAAGTTGTGTAAGAAAAGGTGCTTAGTTAGACTTCAAAAGGGCGTTAGTAATACTCCAAAAGGGCATCTTTTACAAGCCAACTAAGCCTTAATTCGAATCCAAGTAAGCATGTGTTAGTATTGAAGATGTGAAAAATATATGACAAATAATACAATAGAAATATCAAAACTGTTCAACAGATTACTGTCTACACTTTTTGCCATTCTCTTTTCTTACACCATTTACGAAAATGTCCGTATACGATTTTGTAATGAAGAACCCTTTCTATGAAGAACGATGAGGCTGCTTTGGCAAATATATCCACGTTTTACAACTAATAAATAAGGTAGAATTTCATTTTTTATTGTATCTTTGTCCAGTACTTTGTACATGAAAGAAATTTGAAGCTTGGATTGGTAAATAGAAAGATAGGATTCCCTTCCTATTTTGACAAAGTAGAAAAGTCAAGACGAATTCGGTTTTTTTTCATTACTGAAAATCTATTGTAGATATTTATTTATTGATGCCTATCTATATGAGAAAACTACTGTTTTTTATATTACTTATATGCTTTCACACATCATTGTATGCTCAGACAAACAATGTGTTGTTGAGCCGTATCCTTCGGCAGGTAAAGTTATTCCCGCAGGAGAAGACATACGTATTTACTGATGCAGAAAGTTATCAGGCTGGACAAAGAATCTATTTGCGTGTTTTTTTAGTAGATGCAATAGTTCATCAGACGGATAGTATGAGCCGTTATATATATGTAGAACTCCTTAATTCAGAACGTCTTGTAATAAAGCGAGTGCGCTTGATAAAAAGCGACCAAGGATTTGTTGGGCATATAGACATTCCAGAGGGGGTGGTAAAAGGGCGGTATATGTTACGTAGCTATACGCAGAATATGCTCAACCTAAAACAATATGAAAGTCTTAAAAGCATCTTTATTGGTGGGCAAGGGAAACTCTTACCTTATAAGTATAGTAAATCTTCAATTAAAGGAAACAAATATTCTAATTTACTTTTGAATATCAATAAATTAGAAAAGAATATTAAAGTTAGTTTTAAAAGTCTTCCTGATAACTTAATGAACGACTACAGACTGTTTGTACACTGCCGTTCTATTCCGCTTTACTTTGGAAAAATTAGCAAAGAAAAGGATGTGATTTTGAGTTATGATAGTCTTTCACAAGGTGGACTTTATTCTTTTCAGCTTCTTGATGCCAACCTAAATACAGTTGTCGAAAAGCTAAAGTTTTTGTATCTGGAGAAAGAGCAATGTCCTATTTCAGTAAAATGGATTGAAGTTGAGAAGACAAATAACGAGCAGGTTCCTTGTTTTATTAAGGCTGACAACCTACGAGAGGGAGAAACTATGGACGTTTCTGTGCGTGTGGAATATGCTGGAGCAAACATATTTGATGGACAATCAAATATTCTTTCTCATTTATTATTTGACATGGATATGGCAGATTGTCCAGAAGAACCAGCATCTATTCTCTTAAACGATAAAGCTGAACGATTGCTTGACAGCTGTAGTTGGACACGATATCATATGTCTGATGTAATAAAGGGCGAGTGCAAGAAAGGACAGATTGTCATTGAAAAGTCAGCTGTGATACGAGGACGAGTCGAGATGTTGATAGGACACAAGCCTATAAAAGATGGTATTGTAAATCTTATTTCACCCGATAAAGGATTTTATGCTGTCACAAAAACCGATGCATTGGGGCGTTTCTCATTTGAAG
>CAMUQM010000023.1 GCA_947095945.1 uncultured Prevotella sp. | reverse complement strand
TTGTTGGCACATTTGAGTGTTCTTTCTAACGAACATAACTCTATTGCGTGGACACGTATTATGAAAGGGGTGCGTGCCTTCTCTTCTCATGCTCTTGCTCGCCGATTTAACTGGAAGCTAAAACAGTTAGCACTCTCGCCTTCGGACTTCCTTCTCTATCCCGAAAGCTGTTATACGGCAGAGTTTCTTCGTGCGTATGATGAGGAAGAAATCGTTGTTTTCGATACTGAAACAACTGGCTTAGACGTGTTCAATGACGACATTATTGAGATTGCTGCCATACGAATTAAGGGTGGGGAAGTGATTGGTGAACCGCTTGATCTCTACATAGAAACCGATAAGCCGATTTCGCCAATGCTCGGTGATAAGGAGAATCCGATGTATGCTATCTATCATAAGAAGATGGCTACTGGCGAGCTACTCACCCCAGCAGATGCCTTACAACGTTTCCTAATATTCGTGGGTACAAGTCCTATGCTTGGACATAATGCCAACTACGATTACAACATACTTGACAACAATCTCCAACGCTACTGTAATGATACGATGCAGGCACATGAGAATCGTTGCTTCGACTCGCTTAAACTGATAAGATTATTGGCTCCAAGTCTTCATTCCTACAAGTTAGAGAGCCTTCTTGATACCTTCCAATTGACAGGTGTTAATAGTCATCAGGCGATTGATGATGTGAAAGCAACTATCAGTCTTGTACGCCTCTGTGCCGATAAAGCACGTGAGAAGCAGGCACAACAAGCAGCATTTATTCGGCATCCGAAGGTGAAACCCTTTGCCAATGTGCTTCGTAGCAATTATGGTGAACTCTATCAAACAGCTGTCAAGAGGCTTTATACGGTATCAACCGAGCCTGAACCTGTCCTTGTAAGCGAACTCTCTACTGCTTATAATGCCTTTCGTTCTGATGGTTTAATTAATGACATCTCCCGATTAGATTATATTCTCCGTTACCTTCGTATAGATATGCTGACTGATGAGGCGATAGCGAATGCTCTTGCTCCACAGCTCTCGCAGTATATAATGGACATTAATACGCTGAAGGAAGCCGACTTCTGCAATAGTAAGAGTATTCTTGAGCGTATCTATGTGACGACCGTTCATAAGGCAAAGGGGCTGGAGTTTGATAATGTTATTATCTTTGATGCAGCCGATGGGCGCTACCCGAACGCTTATAACAAGACGAAACAACAGAACGAGGAAGATGCTCGTAAGTTCTATGTTGCCATGTCACGTGCTAAACGTCGCCTTTTTATTGCTTATGCCTTGCAAAAGGTTGAACGCTATGGAAGGATCGTTAATCGTGAACTCACCCCTCTGATGGAGTCTATAAGCAAGTATTTTAATTAGGATGAAGCCGTATTTATAAATAAAGCATACTATCAATGCCTATGCGTATGAAAAGATATCAATTAATTCTGACGTTGCTTTTCCTCTCTTTTTTAGTGACTGCCTGTAAGATAAAAGTCGCTGATAAGGAGGTAACTACAAACGAAACAGGAACAGCAGTTGTAATGAATCAATATCGTTTTCCTGACCAAAGAGAGCATCTAAAGGCTTTTAAGGACGACATTGTTATTATGGAATGTGTGGATTATGACTTCAACACAGCTCCAATTGGTATCGAGAATAAGGTTTTCACGCTATTAAAAGGGTGGGTATATACTGGTGGTATCCTTTCGCATACCATAACAAGCGAAGGATTGACAGAGGGAATATTGGTGCAGGACTTTCCTGATACTCTGAATTTACAAGAGTGTGGTGGCTATTATGTGTCAGACAAACCTTACATCAAGATGAATCTTTATCGCACAAAAGATGCTGTTTGGTTTATGAATAAAAAGTACCCCATAGCACGAGAAAATGGTGATAGTATCTTCTCTCCGTTAATGAAAAGAGAGTACGGAAAGGCTCGTTCGGTATGGATATTTGTGGGGGATATTCCTTTTAAAAACAATTAATCGAAGCGTATGAAGGCTATACTACTTATCTTTTCTTGTCCCTTTCTACTCTGTTGTACAACGGAGACGCGAAAGGTAATAACCGTTCATTCTCCATATGACACTGTGTACATCTACGCAAAGGATGAGACGGAGCAAAAAATATACAATGTTATTTCCGAAAAGGCAGTAACGGCTAATGGAGACTCGTTATTTGGTAAGATAAGAAAAGAGGTTCCGAAACAGTTGAATGACAAGGAGTTTGAACTTGCAAAAACGGTTGTAAGGAAGTATATTCATAGGCATCAAGATGATTACCTGCCCTTTGATTCCTATTTTCAGCAATACTTAGGTTATAAGAAAGGGGGCGTTTTGATGGTTGATGTCGCCTTGTTTTCTGATTACAGAATTATCTATCAAAAGGGAGTTGCAGGTATTACTTGCGAAGACTATAGGGTGAAATTTAAGTATCTGAAGGAACTTGGGAAGGAGCGTAAGATGCTTACAATAAACTTGGATAAGGGAGTTGTAGTAAAAGAATAGGAAGATCTTAGAGACTCTACCTATCTCTTTTGCCGCATAAAGGATACTGTCTGCTTTTTATTACATAGCAACTCTTTGATAATCAGTATACTATCGTGTAACTCTATAACCTAAAACATCTTACGAAAAATACAGTATATAAGAAAATAGAGCTGATAACAAAAGATGTAAAAATACTCCCATAGTATTTGAATTTTATTTACAAATCAAGTGAGCTTTTAGGCTTTAAAAGGCGAAAAAATGAGCTAAAATGTTAGCTCTATAAGTTACATAGTATCAATGAGTTGCAGAGTTGTGTCTCAAAAGGTGCTTAATTGAACTTGAAAAGGGCGTTAGTTAGAGTCCAAAAGGGCATCTTTTGCAAGTCAATTGGGCATCTTTTAGAAGCTAAAAGAGCATCTTTTATTTTTCAATGTTTGAATATTCTTTACAAAACAGTTTTATGTTTGGTTTTCTATCATTGACTATTGAGGTGTCGTTTATATGTGAAATTTTAGTTCTGGTTTGGTTTCTTTTCTCATTGTATTATTAGCCTTATACATTACAAAAGCTTCCCCCCCCTTCATTCTTTCGAGTGAAAGGGGGTAGTTGCTTTATGCTTGAAAATCAATAAAACTCAGGCTAAAACGTAAACAGTTTTGAATGTTTCAAAATTGTTTTGTGTGTATAATGAATAGGACTTAATTATTTTTTTTGTAACTCATCACTGCCCAAGTACCCATAACCAAGCCTATTCCCGAGAGAGCAAGCACCTGATGAATAATACTGTCAAAGTCTCCTCCACGAATAAACACGGTACGCATCGCTTCAATGAAGTAGCTTACAGGGTTGATGTAAGTGGAAAGATATGTAATAGATGGCATCGAACGAGTCGGAGTATATAATCCTGAAAGTAACAGGAGGATGACTACGAAGAACCACATTACGAAGATAGCCTGCTGCATTGTATCGGAGTAGTTGGAAATAATCAGTCCGAAAGACGAGAAGAACAGCGCAAGCAACATTGACAATAGATAGATGAGGGCGACATTGCCTACAGGAGTTATGCCGTACAGTAGCCAAGCTAACAGCAGACAGACTGTTACTATGAAGATTGCAATCATCCAGTAAGGAATCAACTTGGAAAGTATGAATGTCCATTTACTGACTGGTGTCACATTTATTTGTTCTATTGTGCCCTTTTCTTTTTCGCCTACGATGTTAAGCGTTGGTAGGAATCCTGTCATCAACATCATTACCATTGCAAACAACGCAGGAATCATAAAGAGTTTGAAATCAAGATGTTTGTTATAGAGATAAAGTGTGTCTACCTTCGACTTGATGGCAGTAACAGAGGGCAAAGCATTAGCAGAAACTATCAGGGAAAGATAGCTTGAACCCATTGCCCCCTTTGTTCCATTGACAGCATTAGCAGCAATAAGTACTTGCGGAACACGTCCTGAACTTAGATTACGGCTGTAGTTCTGTGGTATGACAACCACAATGTCAGCCTTAGAGTTCTCTATGTTCTTGAGAGCCTGTGCGTAGGTTGGCTGCTGACCATGGAAGATAAAGTACTTATTTGCTTCAATCTCATGCACTAACTGCTGTGACAGTGTAGAACGATCGTTGTCGACAACATCCACCACAATATTCTTTACCTCCATATTCATTACCCATGGCATGACACACATAATCATAATGGGGAAGATAATTATTAATCTTGGTAGAAAAGAGTTACGCCGTATTTGGGTAAGTTCTTTTCTTAAAAGATATTTCAGAGTCATAGTTTTCTATTCTAATCGTTTGTTAAACTTAGCCAATGCGAGGGACATTAAGCCTATGAGCATACTCGTAAGAACAATTATCTCAAAGTAGATGTTCTCGATGCCAACACCCATAATCATCAGCTTACGCATAGCACTTGTGTAGTACCGTGTAGGAATGATGGCTGAGACATATTGTAATATCTCGGGCATTGACTCTATGGGAAACATCATTCCAGAGAGCATCATAATAGGCATTAGTAATACCATCGCTGACAAGAGGAGGGCTACAAGTTGTGTCTTAGCTATTGTTGAGATAAGCAGTCCTAACGAAAGTGCAAGGAGGATATAAAGAGTAGAAACTACGAATATCCAAAACAAGGATCCCTCTACAGGTACTCCTAAGACAAACGTAGACATGAGGAGTATTACTATCAGTATAATGAAAGCAAGGACGATATAGGGTACTGCCTTAGCAATGATTATCATTAGGGGCTTTGTAGGTGATACAAGCAACACCTCCATCGTGTTCTTTTCTTTTTCTCGAACAATGGATATTGATGTCATCATCGCACAAACCAGCATCAACAATGTACCCATAATGGCAGGAACAAAGTTGTAAGTCGACTTCATCTGAGGATTATAAAGTAGTTTTGAGTTCACAACACTACTTGCAGTATTGGCTATGACGGCATTGGTATAGGTGGTCCACTGCTGTGCCATATTAGGGTCTGCGGCATCGACAATGAGCTGATAACCAGATTGTCTGCTTGCAAAATCATTTGCAAATACGACTGCTATGTCGGCTTCCTGATTACGGATAGCTTTCTCAGCTTTGGCAGGATTTGCCACAACCTTTGTTAATATGAAGTATTCAGATGCTGCCAAGCGGTCTGCAGCCTGCTGAGTAGCATTGTCAGCATTGCTCATAACGATGACAACACGCACGTTTCGTACATCATTGGTGATGGCAAAACCAAACAGAAGCATCATTACGATGGGCATACCGAAGAGCATTAGCATCGTGCGTTTATCTCGGATAATATGCTTAGTTTCCTTGATAACAAATGAAATAAACTGCTTCATCTATGATTGTTTTTTATATTGAATATTTGTTCTTAATCTGAACTGCGAGTTGCCTGACGTGCCAGATAGGTGAAGACGTGGTCCATGTCGGGTTGATTGAACTTCCGCTTTAGTTCGTCGGGCGTACCCAGAGCCTTTATCTTACCGTCTACCATAATGGAAATGCGGTCGCAATATTCGGCTTCATCCATATAGTGTGTAGTCACAAAGACCGTTATTCCTCTTTCTGCAGCATCGTAGATAAGTTCCCAGAACTGGCGACGTGTGGCAGGATCGACACCTCCTGTAGGCTCGTCAAGGAATACAATGCCGGGCTCGTGGAAGATACTTACAGAGAAGGCAAGCTTCTGTTTCCATCCTAAAGGCAGACTTGCAACCAGCGTGTTGCGATGTTCTGAGAAGTTCAGTTGCTCTAATAGCTCGTCAGTCTTTCGATGTATTTCATCATCATTCATACCGTAGATACCTGCAAAAAGGCTGATGTTCTCGGCAACGGTAAGGTCATCATAAAGCGAGAACTTCTGGCTCATATAGCCAATATGTCGCTTAATCTGCTCATACTCGGTGCGTATGTCAAACCCAACAACTCTTCCCGTACCGCTGGTAGGTTGGTTTAAGCCTGTGAGCATGTGCATGGCTGTAGTCTTTCCAGCTCCGTTAGCACCGAGAAAACCGAAGATTTCGCCCTTCTTCACAGTAAAGGAGACATCGTCTACAGCGTGGAAAGGACCGAAGGCTTTGACAAGATGCTCTACTTCAATGACATTTTCAGATTTGTTGTTTCCCCAATTCCCAGTCTTGTCGTTTCCAGCTCGCTCAATACCGGGCGGATTGAAGATATCTCTAAACTCTGTAAGAATATCGTCTGCAGTGGCAATTCCTCTTATTGTTCCCTCTGAGAAAAAGGCTACTCGTTCACAACTTCTTACCTCGTCGAGGTAAGGAGTGGAAGCCACGATGGTGATATCTCGTTCTTTTAATAGCCCAAGTATCTCCCAAAACTCCTTTCGACTGACTGGATCAACACCTGTTGTTGGTTCGTCAAGGAAGAGAACGCTGGGTTGATGGACCAATGCGCAGCAGAGTGCCAACTTCTGTTTCATTCCGCCAGAGAGCGCTCCTGCTTTTCTATTCTTAAACTGTTCAATCTGTGAATAGATAGGCTTGATAGAGTCATAATTCTCTTCTACTGTCGTATTGAAGAGTGTAGCAAAGAAGTTAAGGTTCTCTTCTATCGTTAAGTCCTGATAGAGTGAGAATTTCCCCGGCATATAACCGACTATTTTTCGCACTTCTTCCATTTGGTTTACCACGTCAAACCCATCTACTGTTGCCGTTCCAGTCTCTGGCAAAAGTAGGGAGCAAAGGATGCGAAACATGGACGTTTTGCCTGCTCCGTCTGGTCCGATGAGTCCGAATACCTCACCTTTATTTACTGAAAAACAAACATCTTTCAGTGCTTGAACCTTTCCGTAGTGCTTTGATATATTGTTTACTTCTATTGCTGTCATCATTTTTTTCACACTTTAAAACTTCACTTCGCCATACATTCCAATCTTGGCATATCCGTCATTCTGGAACTGTATCTTGATAGCATAGACCAAATCGGCACGTTCGTCTTCTGTGACTATACTCTTTGGTGTAAATTCTGAACGACTTGATATCCATGTGACAACACCATCATATTGCTTCTTTTCGCCACCACCATAGTCTGCCATCACCTTTACCTTCTGTCCTAACTTAACGTTTTTAAGCTGTTCAGAGGTGATATATGCCCGTATATACATTCGTTTGGTATCTGCAATCTTGAATAAAGGTTTCCCTACTGTGACGAACTCTCCTTGCTCAACATACTTCTCTAAGACTGTTCCTGTGAGCGGACTCTTTACAAAGGTGCGGGCAATCTGGTCGTCTATCTGTGCCTGTTGATTGCGAACGCCAGCTTGCTGTGCGTTTACTCCACTCTGCTGAGAACTGATGCCGTCGATCTGAGCAGCTATACCCTTATTCTGTTCGGCTAAAGATGCGTTCTGACTGGCAATCTGTTCCTGTGTAGCTACGAGTTGTTTCTGCAGTACTTGTATCTGATAGTCAATGTCATCAACTTGTTTGCGTGGTACAGCACCATCTTTTAAAAGTTCAGAAAAGCGTTCGCGCTCACGTTGTTGATTAGCAATCTGTTGGCGAATAGATGCCACTTGCTTTTCAAGATCCAATTGTTTACTTGCCGTTGCTTGTCGGTTAGCTGCCAATTGTCGCTTGTTTGCTTCGAGCTGGCTATGTGTTGCAGTCAGTTGTTCGTTACTTGTAGATAACTGTTCACGTTTCAGCGTGAGCTGGCGTGAGTCAATCTGACCAACAGTCAGTCCGCTATTAAGTATCTGTCCTTCTGTAACATTGAAGCTTATTAACTGCCCTACAGACTCTGCTGATACTGTAACTTCGGTGGCTTCGAATGTTCCTGTTGCATCATAATCCTTCTTGTCATTTCCGCAAGATGCTATTATAACGGCAAGACTGGCTAAAATAAATATCTTCTTCATATCTGTTGGTTGTTTGTTTTTATTCGTTGTTTGTATATTTCAGATTATACATTTCTTTGAGCATATCTATCTCATGAATAGTTTGTTGAGTCTTAGCAGCATTCTCATTGTTTATCTCTCGTAACAAACTGTTGACATCTATGATTCCGTGAGCAAGCTTTGACTCTGCAGCCTTACGTACGTTTGTGCGCAATACTATAATTTCATCGTCGCTTTTCATCATCGTCTGGTAGCGGCTGATATTCTCAGATTGCTGTATTTCTTCCAGTTTATTATTGAAAAGGAATACTTCACGCGCACTCTCTATCATTTCGCGTTGTGCGCTTAGCCTTGCTTTGTCGTTCTTGCGAGTATAGAGTGCACTCACGTTCCATGACAGTTTGATGCCGACAATACCATTAATACTCCATTTGCGGTTCATCATATCCTCAAACATATTCAGTCCCGGATAGCCGTAATAGCCTTGTGCAAAGAGTCCTAACTTGGGACGTAGCTGTGTGTCTAATGCTTTCTCTTTAGCCTCGGTAAGCTTTAGTTGACTATCATATAGGCGCATCTCAGGGCGATTGTTTGCTAACGAAGCCACTTGGATAGCTTTTGGCTTCTGTATATTGTTTATCTCGATGCCACAGAAGACACTTAACATGCGTTGTAGCATTTGTTGTTGTTGCTTTAGATTCTCGCTCTGTTGCTCTACGCTTAGTCGCTCAGCACGTACATTGTCGAGGTCGCTTGTAGCAGCAGTACCGCTTTTTACCATAGCAGAAAGTTTTTTCTCACTTGACTGTAGAAGTACTTTTACATCCTCGTTCAGCTGAATCTGTTCGTTTAGTAAGAGTAGTGAGAAATACATCTCATTGACATGTCGGCGCACTTGATACAGATTTGTTTCTGTTTGCGCCTCTTGAACTTTTCCCTCTTGCTGTGAGATGTTACGCTGACTGCTGATAGCACCACCATCATAGATTGTCTGCTGAAGGTCGACACTTATCTTATACTGGTCCTTACTGAGCCCTTTCATGTTGAGTCCCATCTGCTGATACACACTTTGCATACTCTCTGGCCAAGATGCAACAGCACTCTGATAGGTTGCTTGTACTGAAGCAGTGAGTTGTGGTAGCCACCCTTTTTGGATATTCTGAACTGTTAACTGTGTTGTCTTTGCAATCAATTCATACTGTTTGATAAGAGGATAATTCCTTTCTGCTGCCTGTTGACACTCTTCTAATGTCTGCGCCTGACTAATGGAAGCTATCATTATCAAGGCAAGGCTTATTATTTCCTTCTTCATGTTCATACCTTATATGTTTATGCTTGTTTACTTAATTTCTGGCCTTTTTTGTTTGGATAATGCAAAGATATTATATCTTCCTTACAGTCTGATTATCCAAAGGTTAGATAAAATTGCTTTTTTGTACGATTAATTTTAATATTATTCTTTATCTTAGTAGAATAATGTTATATTTGCAATATAATCATACAAAAAGGAAACTTTATGAGTACAGTGAAGGTTATAAATCATTTTTCAATAGATAGTCTGAACATGGATGAGATTCTTAGCCTGCAGGGCGAGTCCTTTGTCAATGACGATGCAGTTCTTGTTCTCAATGGAAGTTTACAGCGGAGTCCTATTCTTGATGTGAAAGAAATATATCAAATGGTAGAGCCTCGTTTGGTTCTTGTGATGGAAGGTAGTGCAGAGATATGTATCAATCTGCAGGATTACCATGTAGAGAAAGGAAATGCAATTTTGATTGCTGCTGATACTATCGTTGAAATTAATAAGATTTCTGACGATGCTCGTGTGATGGCTATTGTGTTTAGAGATAGTATTGAGATACCCGAAGAGGTGATATATAAATCTTCTCCATCAGAGTTTGATAGATTGCTGAGAATGTATTATCTTTTATGGGATATCATACAGCTTTCTCCTTATCGTAAGAAGACTGTACACAACCTTTTTAATGCTATTGTTTCTGATGTTCAGGAGTTGAAGGAAACAGAATCAGAAAGCGTTATGAATGATAATTCTACACGTATACAGGAGCTCTTTCTCCAATTCAAACGGCTGATTAAACAACATTGTATGCAAGAACGTTCAATACCTTTTTACGCCTCCCTACTTCATATAACGCCGCATCATCTCTCTGCACTTATAAAGAAAACAAGTGGTCAGAGCGTGATGTATTGGATTAACCGTGCTACTATACAGGAGGCGAAACTACTATTAAAAACCAACGGAATGATGGCTTATGAAATTGCAAATCGCATGAACTTCCCCAGTGCTTCTGCTTTCTCGAAATTCTTTAAACGCGAAACGGGTATAACCCCTCGTGCTTATCAAGAGACTACATATAAGTAGTTATGTAATCTTGAATAAGTGTCTTTCAATTGAGAGAAGCCCTGCCCATCCTATTCGTTTGATGTGTGGACTTTTAATATTAAAACACTTGCGTAATATCTCTGACGAAAGTGTTTAACATTTCGGTTTGAAAATGTCTGTTATCTTTGTAATTATTGTCTATTTATTATTTGAAACTGTTCAGTTATAAGGCGCATAAAATATTATTGATTATCAGAAAGTTACATAAACAGATACATGAGAAAAATTGGTGAAGAAAGTCATTTCGAGTCTTTTTGACACGTTATTACGTTTATAATTCTTGATATTCAACGTTCATTATTGCCAGTAGTTACTATTATTTAAAATATGGTTAATTTGACTTAAACGGTTAATTGTAAATAAGAAAAATACTACCTTTGCACCGCAAAAGATATAAATCTATTTTAGAATAGTACAAAACAAAAAGTGAAAGCTGGCGGAAATATATCAGGATACACGCGCTGACTTTTAGAAGCACTATATATAGTAGATTATAGTCTTATGCAAAACATTTAGGTGTTGTATAATCAGTGTAAAGTTTATTTGATTGTTTTTTCACCTTAAAAGTATTGGTGCAGAAGATTATAAGATACTCTCTGCAAATCTGATCGTAAATCTTGGAATAGATTAATCACTTTATTAGAAGAATGTATATAATCATAGAAGAATGATGAAAAAAGTTTACCAAAAGCCGCTTGCAGAAATTGTGGCTTTTAATTCTGATGAGGTAATGCAATTACCCGGTGCATCACAGATTGATAATGATGGAGATGGTAACCCTGAGCAGGGAGGTAAGGATAATGAGCCTATTATACCTGAAGACCCTGACGATATTGGTGCTAAGCCAAGTACACCATGGGGTATTATTAATCATAGTATATGGGAAGATTAATTATTAGTTAAAACTGGAGTAAAAATAAGAAAGTATAGTAAAGATGGTAAGACATTTTACACTTATAACAACAGCCTTGGTTATGTTAGGCTTGTTGACCCATACGGGTGCAATGGCACAGGGACAGGATGCAAACCACGTATGGATTGGAAATCCACTCAATAGCATAGTCGATAAAACCGACGATGATATGGGTACGGTATATCTCTATAATGTCGGCACAGGTAAGTTTCTTAATACTGGTAGCTACTGGGGAACGGTGGTGATAGGCTTTAATGTCGGAATGACAACTCATGTTCAAAGCACATCGGAGACAGGTGTTTATACAATGACAGGTCCGCTGGTAACAACGGAAGGAAAGTATATTGCTTTCGGACGTCAGATGGATACTCCGGGACCAAATAACATAATCAACTATAACCGAGTATATGTTGACCGAGGAGTAGACTTTAAAGATAGTTATACTAATACCAATCATAAGAATGGTATTTTGAAGTGGAAGATAGAGAAAACAAGCGATGGTGGTAATACTTATTATATCCATTGCTATAATGACGAGACCCGTGCAGGTATGGGAGGCGAAATCTATCTTTCAATGGCACATACAGGAACAGGAAAAACGTATGAAGTAACATATCCTCGTAATACTCCTGACGGCGATTACAGCAAATGGAAGTTCGTTACAAAGAAAGACTTGAAAGATGACTTTAAGGATACGTATGCCTCAGATGAAGAACCTTCTGATGCAACATTCCTCATCTTTGACCAGAACTTTGAACGTGGTAATATCTATGTGGAAAAATGGAAAGCAACTGATGGTTTGACATGGAAGTTTGAGAAACCAACAGCTTTCCTTTTCAAGCCAAACTCGAAAGATTACACCTACTATGTAGGAAATGGTGCTATATCAAGTAACTATTATATGGCAGAGTATGCTGGCTACACTACAGCAAATGTTCGTAATGTAGGCAATGATGCCAATGCAAATGGAAAAATAACTCAGTCTGTCCAGACCATTAAGAAGGGTTGGTATAAGGTTTCTTGTAATGGTTTCTATAACAGAGATAATGGAAGCAATATGGTATCAAAGTTGTTTGCAAGGGTACAGGGAACCAATGCTACCATTTCTAACGTAAGTACAGAGCTGAATAAGTTTAACCATGAGTTCAGCTATACTAAGGCTGATATGCTTAAGGTTTATGATGGTACAAATCTTCCTACTGGTTCAAGTCCTTTGATAAGCCCATACGTCAAAGCTGGTATGCAATTTGAAATGGGTAAGTATAACAATACGGTTCTTGTCTATGTTCCAGACAATAATTCTACATTGGATATTGGTATAGAGATAAGCAACTCTACAGAAGACCTTGACTGGACTTGTTGGGATAACGTACAGCTGCAGTATTGTGGTAATAATGACCTTGTTTTAGATGAAAGACAGGAGAGTATTCACTATATCCAGCAGCAGGTTGATCCCCACACAGCAGGTACTCTTATTCTGAAGCGTACGATGAAACTCAATGCATGGAACTCTATCATGCTTCCTGTAAACCTTACGGCTGGTCAGGTAAAGACTGCATTCGGTGAGAATGTGAAGCTCTCACAACATCCAAAGCAGCATGGAACCGTAAAGCAGCGTATTGAGTTCAAGAGTGTTGACCTTAGCAATGACGAAGCAATTGCTATACATGCAAACCAGCTCTATCTCATCAAACCGGTGAAAGTACCTACTGGTTTTAATCAGGAAGACCCATACAGGAAGCAGTTGAAGGATAATTCATGGATAGAGGTGAAGGCTCCTTACTACGTTATCAACAGTGTGTCGTTAAAAACAGACCCTTCTACGCTAAGTAACTACAGCAATGGTGTAATCAAGGAGAGTGCTACGACATCTACAACACCAGATGAGAAGTTGCAGTTCTGCGGTTCAGTTATCAATCAGACTAATAAAGTTGTTCCTGCAAACTCTTATGCTTTAGGTTCAAAAGATGGTAAGTGGTACTTTACACAGAATCCTCTCCCAATCAAGGGATTCCGTTGCTGGATTGCAACAGGTTCTCAGGCATATGCAAAGACTATACGATTCTTCATTGATGGTGTTGAAGAGGACATGGTTACTGGTATTGACAATGTTGTTGTAGAGAATCATAATAATGAGGTGATGGGTACCGTATATAACCTCAACGGACAAGTGGTTCGTGCTGGGGCTACCTCATTAGAGGGACTCCCTAAGGGTATCTATATTGTAAACAACAAGAAGTACATTGTAAAGTAAAACTTTTCAAGCATAAGTAACTATCAATAAATATTTTACCACAGTTTGGCATCTTTTTGCTGGACTGTGGTAAAATTGTTTTTATGACTATCCAATAAACATAAGCTCCAATCGGTTATTAGAGTCTTTACAGATTTTGTTTTATTTGTTTCTTCTGTTAAATGTGTAGATTGGAAGTAAGATATATATTTGCAGGTGTATGACAATTCAGTATCAAATGGTCTTATAGAAAGGATAAACTATAAAATAAGAAGTACTAAAATGGCAAATAGTTATGATGTTTATCTATGACCATTTCTTTCTGCTTACTACAAACAACTTATTCCTTTGTTTACCGATGTTTGTAAATAATTTTCGTACATCTCAAAACCAATATATGCTCTTTTGGCTTCTAAAAGATGCCCACTTGGCTTGCAAAAGATGCCCTTTTGAGGTCTAAGTAACGCCCTTTTGAAGTCAAATTAAGCACCTTTTCTTTCGCTGGTCTGTAACTTGTTGATTGAGAATGAGTTGCAAAGTTGGTGGAAAACGCTGTTTTTTACTTAAAATGGGGCATAAAGCAGTGCATGTTTTGTAAATATATTTCAGATATTCCGTTAGTCGAATGAAAGTCTATAACGTTTGATAGAAATCCTCATACTGACGGGCAACCTTGATATGGTCATGATGTTTGCGTACATATTCATAGCTTTCGCGGCGCAGTTGAGGAATGAGAGAGAGGTTGTTGACGAGGCGGGTAAGTTCTGCAACACAGCTTTCGTAAGTCGGTAGGACGTTGATTATGGGTCGGAGCGTGGTCTCGTTGATAATTTCATAGTTCTCTGGTTCACCACCACCGATACAGATAATACCGTGTGACATCGCTTCAAGCGGGTTCATGGAAGGCGTATAGCTATAGAGCTGGTCCATGATAGCATCAGAACCGAGCATCGTTTGCACGTATTCGTCAAAAGGAAGACCGTTAACAACAGTGAGGTTGAGGCGGTCGGGATATTGTTCTTTTACGGCTTCTGCGGCTCGCAACATGATATCCGTTCCTTTATAGACAGAGCGGTTCTTGCTGATTCCAATAAAGAGGTTCAGCTTTTCGGGCGTTTCATCGGCTATGACAGGTGCTTCGCCCACAACGATAGGGAAGGGGATAAAGGTTGTTTTCTCTGGGAAATGCGGCTCGTAACAACGCCAATACTCATAGAGTCCTGTCACAATACCGTCGCATTGCTCCGCCATCAATCGGTTTAGGCGTTCTTTTTCTGTACCAATCCAATCCTTTCTCTCGACGATAGCCTCCTTATTCTGGCGCAAATCCTTACCGATATTGAAGTCGCTATAACGCAGTGGCATCGTCGTTGAGCAGGTGTTCACCCAATAATAATCCATTCCGAAACCACATAGAACAACTTTTTTATTATGCTTTTTGAGATAACGAAAGAGTGGAAAGAGTCGTTCCGCCTTTAATTCAAAGAACATTGGATTGATGAATTGCACAATGTCATAGCCTCGCAAATGGGGTAGTAGCGTATAGATTTTTGCCATCAGAAGCATACCACCCATCTTACCCGGTCGTCTGGAAACATCAATATCACGTGGGTAATTCTTCCAGAAGTCTCCATTTGAGACCACCGTTACTGTATGTCCAAGTTCACGCAGCCCCTTTGCCAGCGTGTTATGTACGTTGCTATATTCGCCTAAGAGAAGGATATTCATGTGTCTTTTGTAATTCATAATTCATAATTCACAATTCATAATTATGATTAGCCTTAATTCATAATTCATAATTCACAATTCATAATTATGATTAGCCTTAATTCATAATTCACAATTCACAATTCATAATTATGATTACCGAGTTTGCTATTGTTGTTTGATAGGCTGGGTAATCATAAATATGAATTAATCATTTATCTCTGAATGTTATCATAATTATCTATTTTGAACTTTATTCGAATAATGTTGAACTATTGTAGTCATCATTATTATTTATTTTGAACTCTGATATTTGAATTGCAAATTGCCAGCTATTGCGGTAATCATAATTATGAATTATGAATTATGAATTATGAATTGTGAATTACCCCTTTGCTCTCAGAAGCATTATCAATGTCTTACGACCGAAACTGCTGTTTGTCATTCTTCTGAACCACTTATACTTACTTGTATAGTCCTTATCAGGCAGGGGGAAAAGCCCATGTCGGGACAGACGTTGCAGCACGTGATTGAGATGAGTCTCATCATGTGTCATCGTTATCACGTTGTAAATGTGGTCCATTGTCAGCTGGGCGATACGCCGTTCCATAGCGATACGCTCTTTGACAGGGAGATAGTCGACTCGCTCTTTCAAACGATAGATAACTTGTTCGGCATCGGATAGACGACGGATGTGCCAACGTTTGTCACGCTTGTGCATCGTTGAGTTCTCCCGTTTACGATAGTAGTAAGCCTTGTTATTGGTTGTATAAATGCTTTCAGCACGCAACATAATCTGTGGCACAAACTCCTCATCCTCATGGAATAGCCCCTTCGGGAAGCGAAGATCGTGCAAAATCTCCTTACGGAAAAGGAAGGTCCACACAGAACCACGCAGGTTATTGTGTGTCATATACTCCGTTCCACTTATCGGCCCCTCAGCATCAGCAAGCGGTTTTGAGGTTTTCTTGTCAGTTGACTGGAATAAAACCATATCTGTTTCGCGGT
>CAMUQM010000022.1 GCA_947095945.1 uncultured Prevotella sp. | reverse complement strand
AGTTACGCTCGTCAAGCCAAAAGTCAAACTGCGAAACACTCTCTTGAATATCGACCACATCAAAGTAGTCCGCAAGTACATCTGGAAAGATGCAACGTAATAATTGGTGAGTCTTCATGATGCAAAGGTAATAAATACTTATGAAATTGTGTGCTTAAGAGAGTAGGCTTGCAACTGGGTTTTAGGACTGACCCATATTAACCCTTGATTTACCAGTTGCTTGTAGCGATAAACCACAGTTAACAGTAGTAATCATAATTATGCATTGTGAATTATGAATTCTGAATTATACATGTGGGGTATATAAAAAAGAAACGGCAGAGCAATTGCTCTTCCGTTATCTCCGAATAACCACCGTCTCACGACGATAATGTTTCTACAATCTTTACCTAAAATATAACTAAAAACCTAAATCTATTACTAACCTAAACAAATCTTCTTTTTTTAAAATAATCCTGAGCAATCTTAAATACCTGTAAAGTCTAAACCTTTATAACCAGATATATTTCTCTTGAATTACAATGCAAAGGTATAGATAATATTCATTTTATCAAAATTAAACGAGGAAAAATATCAATCTATCAGTCAATTCTTGATATATGTCAAATGCGACGAGGGTAAAAAAGCCTCACCCCCCAACCCCCTCTCCTGCAGAGAGGGGGAGTGCTGGGAACAGTTTGCTATGGAGTATAGTTAAGCGCTTGCAGTGTTGTGTTAGATAAATGATATCCCTAATTAATATGAGAACCGTTTGCAGTATTGAGGTAGCTAAATGTATTTCCTAATCAATAGGGGTATCTCGCTAATCACTCCCCTCCCTATGGGGGAGGGGCTGGGGGAGGGGCCAGTTGCCTTTGTTTTTCTTTTTTCTTTCTTTCTTCTTCTCACCTTTTTCTCCTTATCTCTAACCTCATCGGGTCTTGTATATTCGCCTTACTGATAAGTTGTAAGTAGCGTTCGCGGAGCGGACCAACCCTTACATTCTTTCGTGCACGCACCGATGAGATAACTGATGAGGGGTTACATGGTTCGCGTACATGAAGCACCCTACAGATATGGCGTACTATTGTTTGGAAGTCCATCGGGCGACCACATTTATCCATCAGTGTCCCACTCTCCCAAACCATGTGTGCAAGCTCTATGAGGTCACACTTCAAACCAGTCCAATACAATCCTTCCTCTTCGCTTCTATTAATCAAGTCATAGAAGTTATCAATAATCTTCGTAGTCAGTCGCTCTTCATCCTCTTGTGTCCAGAGCTGAGCAGCCTTCAGTACTATATTAACTTTCTTAGTCATTGGTCTTAGTGTTTTTGTTATAGAATAATGTGTTTCAATCATCAGCCACCTTTTTTAGTCGTGACACAGTATAGGTCAGTAGGAGAAGTTGTCAGGTGGCGTTCGCATCGTTCTCTGCTGAAACAGTCCACTGGGGAGAAGACTGTTTCATGAGATTACTGCAAAGGTAAAACCATAAAGTGCAGTATATGTTCAATAGAGAAAGTTTTTTCTTTAAATAAAACTAACAAAACGTCAGTAAAACCATTTGGGAGGAATAAGGCTAACAAGTCACTTCAAAACCCTACCATTTGTCTATAAAAAACTGTTTACCCTTAAGACAGAAGAACAATAATATAAACTACAAGTTTCTCGATACATATATATACAAGCATAATGACATAAGCACGCAAGAAGGCAGAATGAAAATGCAAGAACATGGTAACAGAGCGACCTCTTCCTTTTACCTTTCAAAGTTGTACTGAATAAATGAAAGCACACAAAGATATGGAGCGAATGAAAGAAAAATGTAATGATACAGAGGTATCGTCGGCATAAAGAGAGGAGGAGAGATTACACATGCATTACCGATATATTTGCTAATAAACTCTGCCAATAGAGTCTACTAATAAACTTTATCGAATACTCTACTGATAACTCTTATCAAAGTATGTTGATGTTTTACTCCTTTACCTCCCAGTACCGACAGTGCTTTTGGTCGGTATGTCTTTGTTTTTAATAAACTTCACTCCGTGATTCCGTGTGAAACTTTGACAATTATTAGAACAATGTTCTCATCAATTATGATTACCAATAAATGAATAGTAGGATAAAAAAGACCCTATCAACACTCGAAATCTGAGTTTGATAGGGCTTAAACTTTTTTAAAAGGTAACCTTAATCTGTCATTAGTTTAGTACTGACTCCTCACTATATGACAGAAAAAGATAATGACTATTCGTCTACAGAAGCCTCAGGCTCTATCACCTTATTATCCTCAAGCCAACGACGCTGATAACTACGGCGAGCAGCCCAAGCTATATCATTAATGAAAGAAGCATTGAGTGCAGCCCCTACAGCTCCACCAATGAAAGGAATAGACTGAGAAGCCTTACGCTTGGTAAGGTTCACACCGATAAGCTTTGCCGCCTGACGCACGCTCACAATACTCTTAGCCAAAAGGTTGGCAGTTCCCATCTCTGCCAATTTCTTCCACGCATTTCTTTGTATCAACAAAGAAATCTGCTTGAGACCCAAGATAAAACTGGCTTTCTCACCTAATGTACTCGCATTTGCTGTAGCAAGAACGCCCAAGACAAAAGCCTTTTCTTCCTCCTCATTATTTGCATCAGCCACATAACCATAGCATACACCAATCTTATGGATTGTACGAAGTGCCAGTGTGGTAATGAACGGAATGTCAGCAACAAGACCCGGCAAACCAACAAAACCACCCGCAACACCTTCTGCCGTAGCTATTCCGACAGCCCAGTTATGCACCGAATCTGCCATCTGGTCACAGAGTTTAAGATCCTTCGTACGCAGTTCTTCAATACTCTCTACATTTCCGTCACGCAGCACGTCGGCTGTGTCCGTAAGGTACTGTGCAGCAGCATTTGCAGCGTTTATGGCACTCTCAATGACCTTTTCTGGCACTACTACAGAAATAAGTTTACCAACAGGACTTAAAAGCTTACCAAACGTTTTACTAACAACACCTGGCTCCTCATTCTCCCATGCTTTGATAAGCGCGTACTGTTGCATCAAGTAATCTGACTGTTTCATAATAGATATAAGTGCTCACTTGTTCCCAAAAGTTAAGCGGTTTATAATTTATTAGATAGAAAAAGCGTGGAAACTATTGCTTATTATTCCACTGAGGCTCTGGACTGCCCACACACTGTATAATAAAGCAATAGCCCACGCCTATAGATATATCATGCCCTGAGTACAGGGTATAATAATCTCAGCGTGAGCGTAATTGCTATTATCCACAGTGTATGAAATTGTCCA
This sequence comes from uncultured Prevotella sp., assembly GCA_947095945.1. Classification (GTDB taxonomy): domain Bacteria; phylum Bacteroidota; class Bacteroidia; order Bacteroidales; family Bacteroidaceae; genus Prevotella. The sequence continues at coordinate 13,224 of CAMUQM010000022.1, read as the reverse complement.
GATTTCAGATGGAGGATAATGTCAAACGCTCTTTAAATATATAGGACTCGTATAAAATACACCTTTGAAAAGATGTAAAATTTGGTCCGTGTGCAAAGGTATAGATTTTATATTAATTATAACAATTATTTAATAATAATGTTATATATAGCTCTAAAAAGATGGGAAAAGAATGTATACAAATCATTTATGACTATGTGACACATATTGAAAACGCACATTCTATTAGTAAATAAACATTAACCTGCTATGAAATTTTATTACAGAATATTCAAAGAAAAGGAGAAAGAAAGAACTAAAAGCGAGCAAATTAAACACCATTGTAAGTCTTTTGTTATCAAGTAGTTGCAGAGGCGTGTTTTGAAAGGTGCTTAGTAAGGCTTGAAAAGGGCGTTAGTAAGACCTCAAAAGGGCATCTTTTGCAAGCCAATTGGGCGTTAATTGCAACGCAATTGAGCTTCGTTTTAAAAACAAGATGTGAAAAAATATGACAAAAGATAACAGGAGCCTCACCCCCCCAGCGAGGGTGTGTCAAAATGCAAATTAATAACTTGACAACTCTCAAACTATAAGTAGTTTTTTCCTAAAAGCAAAGAAAAGACCATTTCTTTACTCAAAATCGAGTACAGAAATGGTCTTTTTTAATGAATTGTTTTAAACTGTAAGATTATCAAAATGGTATTTGCATTTTGACACACCCTTAGTGCTGGAAACAGTTCGCTTGGGGATGACTTAAACCCAAATGCTCTAAGTTTGCAATATGAATTGCAATAAATAAAGATATTGCATCGAATAATAAGTTTATCTATTTAGAAAAGTAAACTTTTATTCTGGGATTAATTTCCTTACCTTTGTTGTAAAAAGGAGAAAATTAACCTGACAAGGAATAAGACAAGAACCCCAAATGGGCTTCAAAGCCCTATGACCGTATTTGTCCCCTTGTCAAAGCTGCATAGACCAGATAGAATGCTTAGTCTTCGAGACTATTTAGAGATTTGGGTTAAAGCTCTACTTATCAACACTTGAGATATAACGGTTTTGCGTTACTTCTCTTGTCGGATAAGTACGGACTGTACAAGCTAAAACCAATCTACAAAACACATAACTGGTTTACTTGTCAACCTGTCAACTCGTTCACTGAATCCGTCAACTCGTTCACTGAATCCGTCAACTCGTTCACTCGTTAGCTTGAAATTGGTGCGCAATTATCTTGTAACCAATCAAAAGAACATATAACTGGTTTACTTGTCAACCCGTCAACTCGTTCACTCGTTAGCTTGAAATTGGTGCGCAATTATCTTGTAACCAATCAAAAGAACACATAACTGGTTTACTTGTCAACCTGTCTACTCGTTCACTGACCCCGTCTACTCGTCAACTTACAACGCGATTTCTCCCGAACCAAAGCAGCGATGATGGTGCTCATCATAGACAACACAGAATTGTCCGGGAGCAACGCCATGGATGCTTTCGGCTGAGTGTATGATACACCTACCATCCGGCAACTGTTCAACAGTTGCCGGATGGTATTCAGGTGTGTGGCGAATCTTGAAGGTAATCTTCTCTGGTAAAGTTGCAATACCTTCTGTCAAGAAGTGGAAGTCGTGGAGCGGGAAATCTTTTTTGTAGGCTGTAGCAGGGTCATAGCCATGACTTACGTACAGGATATTTTTAGTTACATCTTTCTTAATAACGAACCAAGGTCCACCACCAAGACCGAGCCCCTTCCGTTGCCCGATAGTATGGAACCAGAGTCCCTTATGTTTGCCAATCTTCTTTCCCGTCTCGAGTTCGATGACATCGCCTATTTGTTCACCTAAATAGCGGCGTACATACTCGTTATAATCGATATTTCCAAGGAAGCAGATACCCTGCGAATCCTTGCGGCGCGCATTGATGAGATTCTCTCGTTCGGCAATCTCTCGCACCTCATTCTTCTCATAATGTCCGATTGGGAAGATAGCTTTCTTCAGCTGCCAATCGTAAATCTGTGCCAGAAAGTCGGTCTGGTCTTTTACTGGGTCAGGACTTGTGGTGAGCCATTTACGTCCATCAATCCATTCGGTCTGTGCATAATGCCCTGTTGCGATAAGGTCATAGTCATGTCCCATCTTCTCATCAAAGGCACCAAACTTAATCAGTCGGTTGCACATCACGTCAGGATTAGGCGTAAAGCCAGCCTTCACCTTCTCCATAGTATAGCGTGTTACCTTGTCCCAATACTCCTTATGACAGTCGATGACTTGCAGCTTACAGCCGAAGCGGCGTGTCACAAGTGTAGCCATCTCAAGGTCTTCCTCAGAGTTGCAGTCCCAGTCTTCTTTCTCTTCTGGTCCTATCTTTATATAGAAACAGTCGGGATGTAGCCCTAATCGTGCAAACTCATAAACCACAACCGAACTGTCAACGCCTCCAGAAAGGAGAACGGCAATACGCTTACCTTCGAGTTCCTGAATATTCATCTTTACAACCTTTCCTTCTTTCTTATTCTTTTGTTCTGACTTTCTCGTCAGCAACTTTCTTCTTGTGTGCCACCTTCATTCTATCGAATCCCATGCCATAGACACCATTCACGGCACCCTGTGACACAAAGGCGTTAGGGTCTATTTCGTCAATAACCTGATAGATAGAGTGCGCTTCAGAACGACGTGCGATAACGAAGAGCATTCCCACCTTCTTACCTGTGTAGAATCCGCGTGCTTCAATCACCGTACAGCCACGGTCAACATCATTGTTAATAGCAGAACCAATCTCCCCCCAGTGTTCAGAGATTACAAAGAATTGCACCGAACCGCGCATACCATTAATAAGGTAATCCACCACATAGGTCATTACGAAGAGGACAATATAACCATAGATAACCTTTTCCCAATTCATCAAGACCAAATAACTGGAGGTGATGATGCAAAGGTCGCAAGCAAGAATAACACGTCCGAGCGACACATCACGATACTTGTGAATCATTGCTGCTATGACATCCGAACCGCCCGAACTGGCATTATATTGCAAAGCAATGCTGACTCCGACACCTAACAATACACCACCCACCACGCAGGCGAGGAATGGTTCGTCGGAGAATAATGGATGACCAGCAAAAACTTCACCCAATACCGATGTTGAAAAGGCAAACACCAATACGGCAAAAATAGTTCTGACACAGAACTTCCAACCCAATATCTTTAATGCGACAAAGAGCAATATGCCGTTGATAATAAGGTAAGTATACTGTACGGGGATATTAAAACCCCACTGAACGACAGATGCGATACCAGCAATACCACCGATGGTGATATGATGTGGTAATAAGAATGCACACCAACCAAAACTACCGATGATCATAGCCAAGGCAATCATCAGAAATTCGCGGATATCTCTAAACTTATTTTTTCTTTTTCTTACCATGCGTGTTTGTCAAACATTAGTAATGTGCAAAGTTAGTGAAATAATTGTGAAAGTCAAGTGAATAACTATTTTTTTATGTATGAATCCAGCAAGTTACGGATGTTTTTAGTTTTTTTGTGATTAATATTAAACCAGTTTTTAGATGATAGAATTGTTTTCTGCAGATGGATGGTTAAACGAATCCATCATGTCTGTCAACTATTTTATATGGTCTTATATCCTCGTCTCAGGACTCATTGTTTGCGCATTATAGTTTACGTGGCGGACGCGTTTTGTGCAGTTCCGTATGGTTGGAGAGATGGTTCGCCTGTTAGGTGAGTCGACAGGAACGCATGATAAGGGCGAGAAGCATGTTTCATCTTTTCAAGCCTTTGTCGTTTCGATTGCCTCACGCGTGGGAACAGGAAACCTTGCTGGTGTGGCAAGTGCCATAGCTATCGGCGGTCCCGGTGCTGTCTTTTGGATGTGGGTTATTGCCCTCTTAGGTTCTGCAACAGCCTTCATCGAATCTACACTTGCCCAACTTTACAAGCGTCGCCATGCTGATTCGTTCATTGGCGGACCAGCCTATTACATCCTGCATGGAATGCATTGTAAGAAATATATTTACAAAATACACACCATCTTATGCCTCTTTTTTAGTAAAAAACAGTGTTTCTTACTGCCTTTGCAACTTGTTATCAATCAATAAGTTATGAACTTGTGCAAGAAAAGGTGCTTAGTTGGATTTCAAAAGGGCGTTAGTTAGACCTCAAAAGGGCATCTTTTGCAAGCCAATTGGGCGTTAATTCGAAGCTAAAAGAGCATCTATTGGTTTTTGAATGATGAATATTTCTTTACAAATTGAAGAGTTCTGTTATTTGTTCTCATCGATGTTTCAGATGCTTTCTATGCTCAAAGGCAGTTTTCTCGTCGGTATTCGGTTGGGGTAACGCCACAGACGGTTTTGAAAGCACGTACGAAGTTAGAGTAGTCGCTGAAGCCACATTTTTCTGCAACCTCGTTGAGGCTCACCTGCGGATGATTATTAAGTAGGGTTGTTGCCCTCTTTATTCTTAGTCGAAGGATATAGGCAGATGGTGTGTAACCAGTCAGTGCATTAATCTTACGATGGAATTGGCGAGGACTCATACACATGCTTGATGCAAGGGTAGCGATGTCGACACTCTTGTTATTATTGAGTTGCATATAGAGTACACTCGAAAGCTTTGTAAGGAAGCGGACGTCAACTTCTTTCTCTGCATAGTTTGCTTGCACTTCCTCTTTCTTAATTTCGCCAGCTATTGAGCAGAATTTCTCCTGTAATAGCTTGCGACCTTCTAACAATTTCTCAACTCTTGTGCGTAGTTCGTCAGAGTTAAAAGGTTTGCAGATATAGGCATCGGCACCGGCATCTATGCCTTTGATGCGCTCCTCTTCCGTAATCTTTGCTGTCAGAATGATGATTGGAATATGGCTGATAATAGTGTTGCTGCGCACCTGTCGGCACACCTCTAAACCGTCTGTTTCAGGCATCATGAGGTCGGTAATGATAAGGTTTGGCACAATCTCCTGTGCCTTCTCCAATCCTTCTTTTCCATTCTCAGCATAGAAGACAGAGTAATCTTTGGTGAAGAGCGAACCAATGTAGGAGGCAACATCCCGATTATCCTCAATGATGAGCAGACTTTTCTCATTCTCTTTACAGCTGTCTTTCAGTTCTTCTGCTGTTTCTGGGATAATAATTTTGTTGCTTTCAGCTGAATGTTTCAGCTGCTTTTGACTGCGATTGTAGATAGGCAGGCTGATATAGAAGGTAGTACCCTTACCTAACTCGCTGTCAACCGTGATTTTTCCATTCACTGCTTTTATTATCTGATGCACCAGTGCTAACCCTACGCCTGTACCAGTGTTATGCGTATCGTTTTCCTCTTGGAAGAAAGGTTCAAAGACATGTGTAACAGCTTCTTTGCTCATTCCCCTACCAGTGTCTGATACCTTTATGTGTAGTTGTTGTTGCTCGCCCCATACACTGACCTTTATCTTTCCGTAAGGTGGGGTAAACTTGAAAGCATTTGCCAACAGGTTGTTCATTACCTTTATCACATAGTCGGGCACAAAGTCCATTATAACCTCGCCCTTGCTTACTATCTGCAAGTCTATTTTGTGAGAATGGGCATAGCTATGATAGCTTTCAACGATCATTGTGAGGAAAGCTACGATGTTGCCATTCTGCCAGTTGGCTTCGCCAATGGTCGACTTAATTTTAGAGATGTCTAAGAGTTGGTTGATGAGCGTAAGTAACCCTTTGCCTTGTCGTTCGATGATGATAGCCTTCTCTTTAATACCTGTTTTGCTATCCTCTTGCATGTCGTGGCTCAATCCGAGAATGACGGTGAGCGGTGTGCGGAACTCATGGGTTATATTTGTGAAGAAGTTCTCTCTGAGTTCAGCCATCTTTTTTAACTCCAGATGGTTGCGGCGATGTACACGTTGTAGATAGAGGAAGACGATTAAAGCAACAATCAGGATGATTGAAGTCATTCCAAAAATAGTAAAGCCAATGTTACGCGCCTCACGTTCCTCGTTTAATGACTGTTTCGCCAGTGCCATTTCTCTTAACTGTTTGTTGCGTTCAATGTTGAGTGTCGTGTTTTGAATACGATTCACCTTCTTCATATTGATGACACTATCCTGCAAGGTTGTGGCTTGTTCGTAGGCAGCTAAAGCCTGACGGTAATCGCCTGTCTGCGTATAGTGTTTATAATATAGGGTGTAAATCTCCGCCAGATGCTCAGGAGACTTGATGCGCTCTGCTGTTTCCTTAGCCTTGTTAAGGTAGACCATCTTCATCTCGTTGTTTCCAGTCGTATGTTTAATTCTGGCGAGAGCGATAAGTGTACCCAACGCATGCCACTCATCTTTTGAAGCTTTCATTATCTCGTAAGCCGCTTCAAACTCCTCTGTGGCTTTGTCATATTGCTTGTTTTTTTCATAGAGTGAACCGAAATAAGTATGGCAGAGCGATATTCCAAGGTCGCTTCCTGCCTCTATGTTGAGTGCCATTGACTTGCGGAAGTAGGCCCAAGCAGAGTCAAGCTTTCCTTTATGTTCAAAGATAGCACCAATGTTAGCATAATTGATGGCTTGTCCCACCGTACTGTTCAGTTCTTTTTCGCCCTTTAATGCAATGCGGAAAGCACTGTCAGCACGTTCATAATTGCCCAGTGTGAGATAGATGTTACCCAGTCCGTTGAGCGAAACAACACGATTTTTCCGCACAGTAAAAGATGTGTCAGTGCTTTCTTTGCTAAGCATCCATGCGCGGTAATGGTAGTCCTGTGCCACGTCAAGAATGCCAATGCGACGATAGTCAGTACCAATATTATTAAGGGCTTGCACCCATTCGAGGGTGTCTTTGATGTCTTCAGCTTGTATTTGTCCTTTACTATGTACCTTCAACGCTTCCTCAAATCGGCTTTCATTGCGGAGGTTCTTTCCCCATTCCCTTAATGCAATGATGCTACCAAGCTTATCTCCTTTCTTTTCTAATTGCTTTTGTAGTAAGGCAAGTGAGTCGGTATTGGTGACAGTATTCACAAGACTATCTGCTCTTTTGCGTTCTTCTGGCGTAAAGGTTGACGTTTTCTGTCCACATGAAAGAAGAGTAAAAATTGTAATGAAGACTGTTAATATCTGCAGAGTCGATGGATAATAACCGTAGCTTCTTTGCATACGATGATTTCTCTTTGCTGTAATAGATTGGCTGTGCTTATGATATTGCATATATAATAATTAGTTAATTTGATATATATGTGAGGGAAATTATAAGTATGTCATCTTTGACAAAGATAGGATTTTATTTTGGAATAATAGAATATTATAAATAAATTTTATTGTAAGTAGTATGTGAAAAATATGTAAAAATGTCAGTGGTAAATGCTTGTTTTATAGTTGGTTATATTTCATTTGTGTCCGAATGTGACATATAAACAAAATAAAAAGTGTCCGAAAAAGATAGTTTTTTGTCCGATAGTGATAACAACCTTTCGCACTTCTGAACTTAAATTTGCAGCAGAAGTTTTAAGCAATAAAAGAGAAGATATGGTACAAAAAGCCAAGAAGCAATTTACAGCTAAGCAAAAGCAGAATATGCAATTCTCTGAAGAACGCTTTCAACTACTTGAAACGATTCATGAAATGATAGACGTTGAGCTCAATAAAAGAGGGATAAAGATAGATCAAGAGAATCAGGTGGAACATGAGATTAAACCGCCTTCAATAGTAAATGAATCCCCTTACAACAGCTTATGTGGATGCTTTAAAAAGTGGTGGAAGTTGCTGATGAGAGGCAAAACGTAGGTAACAGAGAAGAGATTTTAATCTCATTATCATATAAGAACAGACATACTAAGACGACAATATAAATTTAACATCGCATAGTAACATACATGCGCAGGCTATAATTTACTTTTAATATAACATAGAAACGTACAAACTTTCAATAGTTATCTGTCTTATCTACAATATGAGAATCAATACTCAAGCTATCAGTATTATTAAAGATGATGACTCAGTCAGTACTAAAAGACTCAGAAAAAATCGTTTGAAACTAACTTTAACGCCCATGTCCCCGAACGGCATCCTCACCCAAAGAGTGGGTGAGGAGAATGGGGGACAGTAAAGTATATAAGAATAAACTACAACTGTACAAGATATCTATACACTAATGACATACGCTTATAAGGAAACTTTGCGTATTTGACAAAGGACATTGATGTTATCGAAGAGCAATCTATGTTCTAAACACTAACACAAATCTGCGAGAATATCTATTATTTAAACATAAAAGCCCAAGTCTTCGATACGGCACTACTCCGAAAGGAGTTATAAAAGGGAGACACAGTTTCTATTATGAAGAGGAAGCTATCTAAACCGCTCATTCCACCGCTCAGCGGAAGATGGGCAAGAGTGGGACTGATAGTCTTATTCACACTGTCGACAACTGTTCCTATACAGGCACAGAATGAACAGGAGAACAGAACTCAGTTGCCACGGAATCTAAACAGCGAATTGCGTAGGAAAACATGGAGCATCTATGCCGAAGGAGGATTGTCTTGGGCAACGGATGTGTGGTATCAGAACCTTGATGCTAAACGAAGTTACAAGCTATCACCAGCCGTTGGCGGTGGTATTGACTTCACTATCCGCCCTTGGATACGCATAGGGGGAGAATATTTATGGTCGCGTTATCGTCGTGAACAGCGATTCTCCAACCTTAATACTCAATCAATGCCGGTCAAGGTGTATGGTAACTATATGATGAACTTCCATAATGTTAAGCTCGGTTTGCAGCTCAATTTCATGGAGTTATGGCCACAACGGCGTGCTCAATGGCTTAATGTTTGGATGGGAACAGGCTTAGGATATTCCTTTCTCAAAGGTAATGAGTATGGAATGTATTTCAGCAATACGATGAATCAGAACGGACAGACAACACCTATTGGCAATAATTCAGCAATCAGTAACGAGTCTGAATTAACACTTACGGGTAACGTCCGAACAACAAACCGACATGAAGAGTTCAACAAACTTTTCATCCCTACAACCTTACATGTTGAGGCAGACGTGAGCCGTCGCTTCACGGTTGGTCTGAAGGGGGAGATAGACTGGCTGTTGAGTCGTGGGGGAATTGCTCCGAAGAACTATATCTTTGCCCTTGCTACAGTGCGCTATAACTTTGTTAGAAGTGGTGCAAAGGTACAGCAAGTTTATTATGAAGGAGAGCTATCTCAACTTAACGACCGTGTGAATGCGCTCCAAAAGGAAGCTACTGAAAACAGAGCACGTGCCGACCGTGAGGCTACTGAACGGCAGAGGGTAGAACAAAAGAATGCTGATTTGCTACAACGTCTCTCTGAATATGAACGCAGCATAAGTGATTCGAGTCCTGCCGTTCAGATTGCTCACTATGTTCAATTTGCTAACAACAGTGCTGGCATAAGTCGCGACGAACTTGCCCATCTCAAGTATTTCGCTACCTACATGCGTGGTCATCAGCTATCAATCATTGCCGAGGCGAGCACACCCGGTTCAACAGGTTATAATCAGAAACTCTCTGAACGCCGTCTTAAACATGTGGTTAAGGTACTCTTGAAGGAAGGCTTTGCTAAAGAAGACCTCCATCCGCAGATTGCCATTGGAGAACAAGATGGTAAACCAGATGCTGCAGGACGAAGAGTTACGATTAAGTTGGTCAAGTGATGGCGAGTTGACGAGTTGACGAGTTGACGAGTGAACGAGTTGACAAGTTTACAAGTTAACGAGTGAATAGAATAACAATAATCATAAACATGAGTTTAGGAAAGGAACTGACAGAACAACCGAACCTGCTTCGTTTACCTTCCTTAACTCCCAAAGAAATAATAGTTATGAAACATATTAAAGCTATGATGTTCGCCATCGTGATGTTGATGGCAACACCTGTCTTCTTTACTTCATGTCAGGAAGACGCACCCGAGATTAATTACACGATGAACGTATCGGTGACAAATGACTTTACAAAGGTTGTGCAGGCTATCAACGAGGGCTTCCTCAAGAATGAACAGGCAGTAGATAGTCTAACAAAAGTCATCGATAAGATGAATACTTCACAGGAGCAGAAACTAAAAGCACTTTACGATATTCTGACTTCTATGAACTCTACTCTTGAAGCTAAACTTGCTGCAGTAGAGTCTGCTATCAAGGCGCAAACCTTGTCATTAGAGGCTAAGATGGAGTTGTTGGAAAAGGCTCTCAAGGCACAAACTTTGTCATTAGAGGCTAAGATGGAGTTGTTGGAAAAGGCCCTCAAGGCACAAACCTTATCTTTTGAGAAGAAGATGGAACTCTTGGAGAAGGCTATTAAGGCACTGCCGGATTATAGCGAGAAGTTAGAGGCTATCGAGGCAGCTATCGCTGCACTCCCTAATTATGGAGATCAGCTTACTGCTATAGAAAAAGCCATTGCAGCTATGCCTAACTATGATGCTAAGTTCAAAGCCATCGTTGATGCTCTCAACTTAATGAAGAAAGAGGTTGAAAAGGTTGGTACAGCACAAAGTGATGTGTCTACAGAACTCGCTAATACTACATCAGCTATCAATAACCTTATCTCTGCGGTGAATAGTGGAAATACGGATGCTGCTAAGGCTCTCGCAGGCATCGTTAAGAAGCTCGACGAACTTAAGGAAAAGATTGGAACAAGTGGTTCTGGTGGTTCTGGTGGCTCTGGTGGTTCTGGTGGCTCAGATAGTCCTGATGAAAAAGATAGTGCAACGTTCGGCAGTATAGTGGAATCTATTGATAAGATGAACTCAAAGTCATTCGAACTTCATAGTGGTACATTCTACTTCAGAACGGACGAAGGAAGATACGGAGTGGCTGAAGTGAATGGTGTAAGAAATATACATGTGGCAGGTGAAAAAAATAGAACTATATTTGTAATCAATTTCGTAGTTTATAATACCAATGGTAAGGTTCATAGGAGAGGTTGGAGGAACTTTGATACTTACATTGGAGGTGCGTTTGTTGAAGTAGTTCGAGATCTGGACTTTGATAATGATTTGTTAGGAGGACTTGGTGTTGACTTCCATTTAAAGGTGAAAAGCGGAAGTTTCTATGACGGTAGTATCGCTTATTATAAAGTAAATAAGGCGGTGTTTGAAACTAAGAACAAATCACGAGCAGTGGTCTTTCTTAAGAACCCAGATGAATAATGCATTTACCATTCCAAGATGGAATGAAATTATAGACCCCATCGCTGAAAAGAAGATAGTAATTTCATAAAACTCTCTTTATTACTTTCCTCCTGCCATTGTGCAGGGGGGAAAGACCGAAAAAACAAATCCAAGTCGGTCATTAGAATCTGAAGTTCTCATTTTCTAATGAACCGATTTGGCTTTTGTGATAGCTCTTTATCAAGTGTTTTAGGATGTAGTTGATTCGGAAATTTATTTACAGTTATTTCCTTTGCAAGCCTTAATTTTACCCTAAAAATGCTCCCCGAAAGCAGCTTTGTAACTATCAGGCAATCAAAGGGTTGTGAGGCTGTGTAATAAAAGGTGCTTAATTGGACTCTTAAAGGGCGTTAGTTAGGGTCTTAAAGAGCATCTTTTGAAAGCCAATTAGGCGTTAATTCGAATGCAATCTGTGCTTTTTTGATTTTTACTCTTTGAATTTTCTTTACAGCACGGAGTAAAACTACGAATTACACGAATGTAGGAGAGTGAATGAATATAATGTATAAGGGTATAATGACAGAAGAATAGTAAAGGGAGGATAATAGAAAGACAAAGTAGAAGGAGTAAAAGGGAATAAACAAAACGAACAAAAAGCAAGACATAGAAAGCGAAGAATAAAGAGTCAGAATAAATAAAAACTGAACGATAAGAAGACATTATAGATAAACTTTTACGGCTTCTTTCTTCTTAATAACTCTGTAAACTCAATAGTTTTTTAGGTCTCTCCGCGTATTTATGTTCCTTTGAAAACTCTGCTCTGTGGAATCTGTGAGAGATTGTTCTGCAACGAGGTGACAAGTGAATGAGGTGCTTGTTATACATATTAAGGTGTTTGCAGAAACGATGGGAAACAGAAAAGGTGGTGATAGGGAATGCCTACACCACCTATATATAATCATTCTAATGGATTAGTCCCAGCTTTTCTCTACTAATTTAGTAACTGAGGTGATAGTCATATCCATTCCCATCATCTTTGTTTTCATATCCGTACTGTATTCGGTTGCCCAACCAGTATTGAGAAGTTTAGTCATAGAGGTGCCGTTGACATCCATTTTAGCCATACCCATCTGCTTCATTCTTCCCCAGTTAGCTTCTAACTGTGAGGTCATTCCTTCGTCAGCACCCATTTGCTTCATCTTGTCAATAAGAAAGGCTTTTACATCGTCTTCAGTCATATTGCCGTTAATTTTACCAATGATGTTGAGTGCGTTTGGCTCCTTGTTAATCTCGTAGGTAACAGTAGTCTTTATGCCCTGCATGTCCTTATCCTCTTTGTCACCCGTCTTGAGGGTCTTACCAAATAATTGAAAGAAAGTGTTGTATTCGACAGACTCGATAAACGCTTCTTTGGTGAACAGGCTGTTCATAGACATAGCCATCTTGTACTTAGGCAGCGCCTTCTCCATTTCTGGTTTGGCGTTGTAGAGAGAGTCAATAAATGTCATTGCAAACTTGCTTACCTTTGTCTGGACTTCAGTATAATTCAAGAGGTCCTTCACCTTTCCGTTGGCATCCGTCTTTAGGAGCATTGGGATATTGCTGAGGTATTGGTTCAGCATGTTTCCTGTCTGCTGTGCAATCTCCTTACTGCCTTCCATCTTCATATTGGTTGTCAATACTTCGATAATATAACCGTCAGCAGTAGCATCTTGTACGGTAATCTTTGTTTTGCTGTTTGCCTTTATGCTTTCAGAACCACCTCCCATAGGAGTGTTGATTTTAACATCAGTCACGGTTTCGTAGACTGCTTTATCGCCTTTCTGGAACTTAGCTTTGATTAAAGTCTGAGCATTCAACGCTGTTACAGCGAGAAGTAACGCAAAAGTGATAAGTGATTTTTTCATAATTAATTATTGTTTAAGTTTGGTTTAGTAGTTTAGATATCATAGGTTTCCTAGGTATTCTAGGTACCCTAGGTCTCCTAGTGTTTCTAGTAACCTTAGTTAAAGCAAAAACTGGCATTATCGAGGGCTATAAAACCTTCGGCAATACCAGCTTTTCTTTTGTTTAGTATGATCTTGCGATGAGAACACGATACTTAGCAGGCTTGCCGCTTACCATG
>CAMUQM010000021.1 GCA_947095945.1 uncultured Prevotella sp. | reverse complement strand
GCAGGCATAAAGATTGAAACCACACCCTGCATTGAATAGAAATAACCAATCTCAGCTCCAATACCGATATTGCCAAGATAGCGACCCATAGAGGTCAAATAAGCTCCCCACACTGCGAACTCTAAGAAGTTCATCAACGCTAAACGTACCTTCAAATTCATGCTATAAACTATTAATATATGAGCACAAAAGTAGTGATTTTATCAGAAACCGCCAAATGTGCCATCTTTTTTTTCTATCGAAAGTCTTTTCCTGTCCAGTTAACAACCTGCATCTTCAATAAGTCTGCAACCCGCTTTGCATCTTTCTTTGACAGCAAAGGGTAGTTCCAACTTACTGACAACGAGTTATTCTCTGCTGACAGACGATACTCTCTCATACGAGGATACATCAACGACTTTAAATCAGCAAATTCCTCTTCACTCATAGAGTCAGGTTTTACAATATTCTCATTGTATACCACAACAGCCTCTTTGGGTTGCCATTGCAAGTTGAAAAGGCTCAACTTACTCTCTGCAACAGGTGCTTTCCAAGTCTGAACTAAAGCCAAAGTATTATTATCCAATAATTTGATTTCCAAACGAGTGACCTTACTTGTTTTAACTAAAAGATAGTTATTGGTCATACGCTCTATCCGAACAGAATCACCAAAAGCATTCAAGACAGCTGGATCAGCTTTCATATCAACATAGTCAGCCAATTCAGTACGCTGACTTTTACTCAGATAAGGTAGTACGCTATCTGGCATTTCTATCCACACTTCACGCAGGCTTTGAGCAGAAACACACAGCCAACAAGTCAGGAAACATATAATTATCAATGTCTTTTTCATATCGAAATAACTCTTTCTATTCTGTTTTTAACATGATTATATCATCTCTTGAAAATCCCTGCAAAGGTACAAAAAAGAAAGAAGAAACGAATAAAAAGCGAAATCGTTTTGTCATCTCTACCTTTTCTTTTACCTTTGCCGATAGAAATCAAAGATAAAGAAAGAAATATGAAATGTCGAAATTGTAATAATGAGGTGAATGAAAAAGAAAAGAATTGTCCTCATTGCAATACACCATTGAATAATAATGATACAGACAATGGTCCAACCTTAGGTCGTGGTATGGTTGCCTTTATCATCCTTGGCACGATATTCCTTGTTGCCTTCGGATTCTATTATTATGGTCAACATAAGAACGACCCAGAATATACACAGACTGCTATTGAGCCTGACTCAAACTTAGCAGACAACAACAAGGCTAAGTTTGACACGATTGTTAGAGACACAACAGCTAAAGACTCTACAGAAAAACAGGAAGAAGAACAGGCTGAAAAGGTGTTTAACAGTATTCGTAGAAGTAATCGCTCAAGCCACAAGAGCAGCCATAATGAGGCTTCATCAAGTAGTGCAGACAAGCAAAGCAGCACCTCTGAGTCTTCGTCTGGTGAGGTACAGCCTATCGCTCCAGCAGTTTCAAAACCACGTGTTGAGTCTATTGAAACAGATTAATGAAGATTATTCGGACGAAATATCTACCGCCCAAGAATTACGATGCAATCAACATTCTTGGGCTTCTATTTGTTCATCCTGACGTTAAACTAACAAAGGAGATAATCAATCACGAGCGTATTCATACACGTCAGATGTTGGAAATGCTCATCCTTCCCTTTTATTTATGGTATGTCATTGAATGGCTTATACGTCTACCAATGACTGGTCGTGCCTACATGAACCTCTCCTTTGAACGAGAAGCTTATCAGAATATGAACAACCTTGATTATCTATCGCACCGACGCCTATTTGCGTGGATGCGCTATTTAAAGAAGAAATAGGTGATTATTAGGCTTATTGGCCTTATTAGCCCAATTAGGCTTATTGCCCTAATTAGCCTAATTAGCCTAATAATCAACCCCTACAACCTCTAACACTTCTCCCTCAACCCTAAACTTTACATCCTTCCCACCAAAAGGCATACCATAAACACGCGCTGCATCATGTTGATATTGTGGACGTGGGTCTTGCGATAGCACCTCCTTTAAGGCTGCAAGCTCCTCTGCATCAAATAACTTAGAATATTCCTTTGCAATAACAACAGATAGTTGTTGCCATTCTTTCTTATCGGTAAAACCGCCTCTTGCCTCTGGATGACTATCAACGTATGAGATATATGGTTTTATATCATAGATTGGCGTACCGTCCATCAAGTCAGCTCCAACAACTTCAATAATGCCATCCACGATTCGCTTTATACGAACAGAAGAAAGTCCAAGACCATTTGGACGGAAGGGCGAACGAGTGGCAAACACCCCTAAACGCTCATTGCCTCCCAAACGTGGAGGACGAACTGTCAACTTACTATCATCGGTAGACTTATTAGCTGAAAAGCCCCAAATTAACCACAGATAATCAAAGTCTTCCAATCCACGTAGTGCCTCCTCACGCTGGTACTGAGGCTCAAACACAATCTTACCTACAAGATTGTTAGCCAGTCCACTTTGGCGAGGAATACCAAACTTCGACGTCAGGGGAGAGCGGAAAAAAGCAATGGGTCTAATCTCTTTCATATTGGCAAAGGTAATATTTTACAGTGAATTGATACAAGATAAATGATTTTTATTTATCTTTGCAAGCAAATAATACTATTAAACAATGGAAAATAACGCGAATCAAAACATTGATCTTCCTGAGAATGCCTTCAGGGAGTTGAAAGATGGCGAAGAGTACAAGCCAGTCATGTCTCCACAGGAGACGTATCGTGAAGTAAGCCCATGGTCTATCACTTGGGGTATTCTCATGGCAGTTCTCTTCTCTGCTGCTGCTGCCTATCTTGGTTTGAAGGTAGGACAGGTATTTGAAGCTGCCATCCCAATTGCCATTATTGCGATTGGTGTATCCTCTGCCACAAAGCGCAAAAACGCCTTGGGTGAGAATGTCATTATCCAGAGTATCGGTGCCTGTTCAGGTGCTGTCGTTGCGGGAGGTATCTTCGTAATGCCAGCTATTTATATGCTTGAGTTAGAAGCTGATTTCTTCAATATCTTCATTGCAGCAGCTTTAGGCGGCGTCTTGGGTATTCTCTTTTTGATTCCTTTCCGTAAGTATTTTGTTAAAGATCAGCATGGTAAATATCCTTTCCCTGAAGCTACGGCTACCACACAGGTACTCGTGAGCGGTGAGAAAGGTGGAAGTCAGGCAAAACCTCTCCTTCTCGCTGGTCTTGTAGGTGGACTTTATGATTTCATTGTAGCCACCTTTGGTTGGTGGAATGAGAACGTCACCAGTCGTATGCTTGGCTTTGGTGAGACGATTGCAGATAAGGCTAAGCTTGTCTTCAAGGTCAATACCGGTGCAGCAGTCCTCGGACTTGGTTATATCATCGGCCTGAAATATGCCTTTATTATTTGTGTTGGTTCATTGACCGTATGGTGGCTCATCGTACCGGGAATGGCACTCATTTTCCCAGACACCGTATTGAATCAGTGGGACCCATCTATCACAACAGCCGTTGGTCAGATGGCTCCAGAGGCTATCTTTAAGTCATACGCTCGTTCAATCGGTATCGGTGGCATTGCAATGTCAGGTATCATTGGTATCGTGAAGTCATGGGGCATCATCAAGAGTGCTGTTGGTTTGGCTGCACGTGAGATGAAAGGTAAGGGCAGTGGACAGGAAGAGATTATCCGTACACAACGTGATATTTCCTTCAAGATTATTGCTTTCGGAAGTATTGCAACGCTCATCATCACCTTCCTTTTCTTCTATTTTGGAGTGATGGACTTCAATCTGCTTCATGCAGTTGTGGGCATCTTGCTCGTCGCAATCATTGCCTTCCTCTTTACCACAGTTGCAGCAAATGCCATTGCTATTGTAGGAAGTAACCCAGTATCAGGTATGACACTGATGACCCTCATCCTTGCTTCTGTCGTTATGGTGGCAGTAGGACTAAAAGGTAACGCTGGTATGTTGGCAGCCCTTTTGATGGGTGGCGTTGTATGTACAGCCCTTTCAATGGCAGGTTCGTTTATTACCGACTTGAAGATTGGCTATTGGCTCGGTACAACTCCTAAGAAGCAGGAGACATGGAAGTTCCTCGGCACGATTATCTCTGCAGCTACTGTGGCTGGTGTGATGATTGTCTTGGATAAGACCTATGGCTTCAACTCTGGTAAATTGGCTGCTCCACAGGCTAATGCAATGGCAGCTGTTATCAAACCATTGATGAGCGGACAGGGTGCACCTTGGGTTCTCTATGGTATTGGTGCTGTTATTGCACTCGTACTCGACCGCTGTAAGGTTCCTGCTTTGGCTTTCGCTTTGGGTATGTTCATTCCTTTGGAGTTGAATATTCCACTCTTAATAGGTGGAGCTGTAAACTGGTATGTAACCACTCGTTCTAAGGACGAAGCTGTAAATAAGGCACGTGGAGATAAGGGAACTCTCTTGGCATCAGGCTTCATTGCTGGTGGTGCACTCATGGGTGTTGTTTCTGCCTTACTAAAATTTGGTGGTATCGAATTCGATTACTCATCATGGTGGGAGAATCATCTTTCAGAACTCCTCTCTCTCGTGGCTTACGCTGCATTGATTCTCTACTTCATTCTTGCAACGAAGCTTAACAAAAAGGAGTTGGCAGAATAAACCTATATTAAGATTACACGTTATTACTACGCATAAAAGAGCCGTATCAATTCACAAGAATAGTGTTTGATACGGCTCTTTCTTTGTACTCAACCTAAGTTGAAAGTAGACTACAATATTATAAGAACAGGTTAGATAAAACTAAATCCCCGCCCCCTCTTTGTAATAAAAAAGTCACAACATAAAAATCAACTAAGGCTTAATAGCATTTGAATTAAGGCTTAATTGACCTCCAATAGATGCCCTTTTGAGCTCTTACTAACGCCCTTTTGAAGTCTAACTAAGCACCTTTTCGTTTACACTCTTCTAACTATTTGATAATAGGTCAGTTACAGAAACGTAAAAATTAGAGTGTTTTTAGGCAAAAAAGGGATGAAAATACAGCCACAAATGTAAATATATTTCACACTCAATAAGCATTAATCATTCCTCTAACAATTCTGAAAAAGAAAGGGCAGAAATAAAAGAGAATTAAAAAGACAGAACTTTAGATATAATATTCTGCAGCATCAACCAATCCCGAACGCATCGCATAGCGTATAGCTTCATGCACATTATTCACACCTAACTTACGAAAGATATTCTTTCTGTGTGTGTTGACGGTGTGGAAAGAAGAAAAACGTTTCTCAGCTATCTCACGTGTAGTAATACCTTGGGCTATCTCTTTCAAAATCTCAGTTTCCGTTTTTGTCAACACCATAGCTTCCTTGTCTATCGTCGAAGTAGGCGCTAAAATCATATTTGTAGCATGCTGACAGAGAAAGCGTTGACCTTGTAGCACATAGTCAAGGCATTGTTCTATTTCAGACATTTTAGCATCCTTCATAAGAACACTAATGCGATTGCTAACATTAACAAGGTTACGAATGAAGTCTACACTCAATTCCTCACTCCATAAAACAAGATGTGATAGCGAAAAACGCTGACCAATAATAAGAAGATCTGACTCGCTGGAAATATCAAACAAAGTATAATCCAATATCACAACCGCATCAGGACAATCGTTTAAGAGGAGTATCAACTCTGACTTGTTGCTTGCCACCTGACAAGATACATTCCCAATTTTAGAAAGCACATAAGCCATTCCAGCTCGTGTGATATCCTGATTATCTGCAATAATGATATTCTGCATAATTCTTGTTTGTATTTAATATCATTTCGACTAAGTGCAAAAGTAGACAAAAAAGTCGAGAAATTAAAAAAAAATATGTAAGTTTGCATCATAATTTAAACACATGCCTAAAATGAAAAAACTGCTTTTTCTTGTAGCTGGATTGCTCATTGCAGCAGCAGCCAATGCGCAGATACAGCGACCAAAGTTGGTTGTTGGTCTTGTTGTCGACCAAATGCGTTGGGATTATCTTTACTATTACAATAATGAATATGGTAATGATGGTTTGAAAAGATTGCTCAACCAAGGTTTCTCTTTTGAGAATACACATATCAACTATGCACCAACAGTGACAGCTATCGGCCATAGTTCTGTTTACACAGGCTCAATCCCTGCCTTCACTGGTATTGCAGGAAACTATTTTTATCAAGACGATAAGAGTGTTTACTGTTGCGAAGACAAGATGGTGAAGAGTGTTGGTTCTGATAGCTCAGAGGGTCAGATGAGTCCTCGTCGTATGCTTACCTCTACGATTGGAGACGAACTTCAGATTGCAACAGACTTCCGTTCAAAGGTGATTGGTGTGGCATTAAAGGACCGTGCATCTATTCTTCCTGCGGGTCATGCTGCCGATGCCGCTTACTGGTGGGACACCTCAGCAGGCTGTTTTGTTTCTTCAACATTCTATATGGACAAGTTGCCACAGTGGGTTGAAGATTTTAACGCTAAGAATCGTACTGCTCCTAAGTTCGATATCAAGGGTTCACCACAGGGTGTTACCATGACATTCAAGATGGCTGAAGCAGCATTGAAGAACGAGAAACTCGGTAAGGGAAAAGAAACTGACATGCTCACTGTGAGTATCTCATCTACAGATATCATCGGACATAAATACTCTACACGTGGAAAAGAGAACCACGAGGTTTACATGCAGTTAGACAAAGACTTGGCATGGTTCCTTAAGGTGCTTGACAAAGAGGTGGGTGAAGGCAACTACCTGCTCTTCCTTACTGCTGACCACGGTGCAGCTCACAACTATAACTATATGCGTGAGCATCGCATTCCAGCAGGTGGATGGGATTATAAGCAGACTGTTAAAGACCTCAATACCTATCTGCAAGGAAAGTTTGGTATCAGTCCTGTAATGGGTGAAGACAACTATCAATTCTACTTTAATGACTCAACAATCGCTGCAGCTGGTAAGAAAAAGCAGGAGATTATCGATGAGTCTGTAGAGTGGTTGAAGCAAGACCCACAGTTCCTCTATGTCTTTGACGAGGAGAAAGTCAGCGAAACAACAATGCCAGAATGGATAAAGGAGCGTATGCAGAATGGTTACTTCCGTGGTCGTTCTGGTGAGATCGGTGTTGTCACACGCCCACAGTTCTTTGGTGGCAAGGACAGACCAGACTTCCGTGGAACACAGCATGGACAGCCATTCCCATACGACACACACATTCCTTTCCTCCTCTTTGGTTGGAACGTGAAGCATGGTGCAAGCAATATGGAGACACATATCGTAGATATTGCACCAACAGTATGCGCGATGTTACATATCCAGATGCCAAATGGTTGTGTAGGTAAGGCAAGAAATCAATTCTAAATATAAACAATATTATCCACTGACATCTCTGGCGTTGTCTATCAAAGGGAAAGCCAGAGATGTACACGTGGACACTATGTTATGCACATTGCAATTGCAGGAAATATAGGTAGCGGTAAGACAACACTCACAACAATGCTTGCCAAACGCTATGGTTGGAAGCCAAGATTTGAGTCAGTAGACTATAACCCCTACTTAGAAGACTATTATAAAGACATAAAGCGTTGGTCGTTCCCAATGGAAGTATTCTTCTTAAAGGAGCGTTTCAAAGACCTACTTGAGATAAGTCGGAGTGATGAGTCAGTAGTACAAGATCGCTCTATCTATGAAGGAGTCTACGTTTTTACGGAGAACAACTATGCCATGGGTAATCTTGACGACCGTGACTATGAAACCTATATGGAGTTGTTCGAGGACATGACGGATGCTGTCAGCTTCCCAGATCTGATGATTTATCTTCGTGCTTCTGTCAGCCATCTTGTTTCTAACATTGAGAAACGTGGACGAGAGTATGAACAGAAGATGCCATTAGACTATCTTGAGAACCTCAACAAGCGCTATGAAGAGTTTATCAAAGAGAAGTATAAAGGGCGTGTTCTGACGATTGATGTCGACAATCTCGACTATCAACACCGCCCAAAAGACTTTGGTTTCATTACTGACAAAATTGACAGAGAGCTCTTCGGCTTGTTCTAAGATACGAACAAAGCGCCCTCTACCTTGCCCCAAAGGGAGGGCTATCAAAGTACTGAAAGGGAATTAACATAAACAAACTAACAAGAATTCACATACCCACAACACCGAATCAACCATACCTTATTATAAGAGGTAGCCGTGAGGTGGGCAATTAGATACACACATATTATGCATATAGCAATCGCAGGAAATATTGGAGCTGGTAAGACTACACTCACCAAAATGCTCGCAAAACGTTACGGATGGAAAGCTCATTTCGAACCAGTTGACAACAACCCGTATTTGGAAGACTACTATGCTGACATGACACGCTGGTCATTCAATCTACAGATTTACTTCCTCAACAAGCGTTTTCGTGATGTTGTAGAGATCTCACAATCAAAGGATACTATCATTCAAGACCGTACTATCTTCGAGGATGCACGTATCTTTGCACCTAATCTCTATGATATGGGATTGATGTCAGAGCGTGATTTCAACAATTACACCGACCTCTTCGATCTGATGCTCTCATTAGTTAAGCTGCCAGACTTAATGATTTACATCCGTTGTTCTATCCCTCGCCTCATCGACCACATCCAACAACGTGGACGTGACTACGAACAAACAATGCGTATTGACTACCTCCGTGGTCTCAACGAGCGTTATGAGGAATGGATTAAGACTTACAAGGGACATCTGATGATTGTCGATGGTGACACAACTGACTTCCAAGACAACCCACAAGACTTCAAACGTGTCACAGATATGATTGATGACCGACTCTTTGGCTTATTCCCAATGGAATAATAACGAGCACGACTCTTTGGCACAATGTTTGTTCTGTAAAAAACACAAAAGTATTAATCAAGCCCTGTCATAGGAATAGATTCTTATCCAAAGGGCAACAAACAATATATTGATATGGAAAAGGTAAAAACCCTGATAATTGGTAGCGGACCTGCAGGTTATACTGCAGCTATCTACGCAGGACGTGCTAATCTTCAGCCAGTACTCTATTCTGGTCTGCAACCCGGTGGTCAGTTGACTACCACAACCATCGTAGAAAACTTCCCGGGCTTTCACGAAGGAATTGATGCTAACCAGTTGATGGCAGAGATGCGTCAGCAGGCAGACCTCTATGGTGCTGACCTTCGTGATGGTTCTATCGTAAAGGCAGACCTCAGCAGTCGTCCTTTCCATCTCGAAGACGACCGTGGTAACCAGATTGAAGCTGACACAGTAATCATCGCTACAGGTGCAAGTGCAAAGTACTTAGGCTTGGCAGATGAGGAGAAATACCGTGGACAGGGTGTCAGCGCATGTGCTACCTGCGATGGTTTCTTCTATCGTAAGCGTACTGTAGCCGTTGTTGGTGGTGGTGATACTGCCTGTGAAGAGGCAATGTATCTCTCTGGTCTGGCAAAGAAAGTGTATATGATTGTACGCAAGCCTTATCTCCGTGCAGCAGAGATTATGCGTAAGCGTGTGACAGAAAAGGAGAATATTGAAATTCTTTACAATACCAATACTCTTGGTCTCTTTGGAGAAGACGGTGTAGAGGGTGCACACTTAGTACGCTTCAAGGGTGAAGAAAACGAAGAGAAGTTCGATATCAACATCGATGGTTTCTTCTTGGCTATTGGTCATACTCCTAACACCGACCTCTTCAAAGGTCAGGTAGAGATGGACGACCACGGCTTCATCATCACAAAACCAAAGTCTACAGCAACCAATATTGAGGGTGTTTTTGCTGCGGGTGACGTGGCAGACCCAACCTATCGTCAGGGTGTCGTAGCTGCGGGTACAGGTGCGATGGCAGCTATTGAGGTTGACCGTTTCTTGCAGAAGCAGTAAACAAAACGAATATAAAGAAGGGTGTTTCAGAATCCAGAATATTGGATTTTGATACACCCTTTGTCATATCTTGATTATATTTTAACCATCTCTTAATCACTACAAACTATGCGTAACATTTTATCTATATTGTGCACACTGATTCTTCCCTCCTTTGTAGAAGCTGCCACTTGCGGCTTACTAATAACGGGAACAACTTCTTGCACTAACAAGACAAAGACAGCTATGACACAAACAGATTCTATCATCGCTCCTAAGACGAAATTCACACGCCCCGACGATGCAACCCTTCGAAAGACACTTACACCCGAACAGTATGCTGTAACACAGCAGGCTGCCACCGAACGACCTTTCACCAACGAGTATGATCATGAGTTCAGAGAGGGTATCTATGTAGATATCACAACGGGCGAACCGCTTTTCTCTTCTACTGATAAGTTTGATTCAGGCTGCGGTTGGCCTGCTTTCTCAAAGCCTATTGACAAGAAACTCGTCACAAACCATACCGACACATC
This sequence comes from uncultured Prevotella sp., assembly GCA_947095945.1. Taxonomy (GTDB): domain Bacteria; phylum Bacteroidota; class Bacteroidia; order Bacteroidales; family Bacteroidaceae; genus Prevotella. The sequence goes on along the minus strand of CAMUQM010000021.1, from coordinate 6,427 downwards.
ACACGGAATGCAGCGTACGGAAGTGCGAAGTAAGACGGGCAAGGCGCATCTCGGACATGTCTTTGATGACGGACCAGCTGAAACAGGAGGAAAAAGATATTGTATCAATAGTGCTTCGTTGCGTTTCATCCCACTTGAAGAGATGAAGGCAAAAGGTTACGGAGCCTACATTAAATTAATTAGACCAATGAAAGAAATTTATGTTGCAGGTGGTTGTTTCTGGGGAACAGAGCACTATCTCAAACAGATAGAAGGCGTTACAGCTACCGAAGTGGGCTATGCCAATGGCGTTATCAAAAACCCAACCTATGAAGAGGTTTGCACAGATAAGACCCAGTTTGCCGAAGCTGTACACATCAGCTACGATCCTAAGATTATCAGTTTGGAGTTCCTACTGGGTTTATACTTTAAGTCTATCGACCCTACCAGCGTAAACAAGCAGGGTAACGACCGTGGCAGTCAGTATCGCACAGGCGTTTACTACACCGACCCAGCTGACCTCCCAACAATCAAAAAGGTTTTTGAAGAAGAGCAGAAACACATCAACGGAAAGATTGCAGTTGAGGTTAAACCACTGAAGAACTTCTATACAGCAGAAGAATATCATCAGGATTACCTTGACAAACATCCTACTGGATATTGCCATTTGCCTACAGCACTCTTTGAGTATGCACGCAAGGCAAAGATGAAGAAATAAGAAAATGCTCTGGCAGAACGATTATTTCTCTGCCAGAGCATTTTTTATTTATTGCTACCCTATAATCTTAAAGGGATAATTCTCTCATATAGTAACTCTTTTCCAACAACAAATTGTCTACATCATAATGACATTTTGCAATGGTGTTGAGCCTCCGCACCACTCGTGTTAAGCCTCCGCACCACCCGTGCTGGACGTCCGCACGAGTATAAAAGAGGCTAAAACAGATTCATTATCGGCATCATTTATCATGCTAGAAACAAATGGCAAACTTATATGGAAGATAGTTTCTTAAGCTATACGCATTACTATTGAATACGCACAACACGTATACCAAGGTTAGCTGGACGAGCCATCATATAATTATAGAGTGTCTCTACTGGATCAACAACCTTATTACCGTTTTTCCTAAGATTAGAAGCATTCATCAGATGGAGTCCATCCTTATGCCATACAGCAAAGCCAAGATGAGTCGTATCTAACTCTCGTTTACTCGTAACAATCGCAAGGATGTCACCATCACGGATGACTTCCCGAAGTAGTTTGCTATTGTTAAGTAGGCTCTTAGGAATATAGCGCAGCTTTGTTCCATTGGTAGCATCTTCCAACTTCTTCAATTCTGCAACACGCTCGGGATTATTCTTCAACATATCATACAGTCTTGCATTCAAGCTCATATAGTTGATTTTCAACGTCTGAACAGCAGAAAAAGGAGGATTCGGAGAATCTATTTCCTTAACAAAACCCATACGTTCGTTATCTTCCTGCCACCAATGGAAATAGTGCAGACGATTTGCATAACTCAGTTTACCATCACGATAGCGTATTTGTTCTAACTGACGAACATAGTCGGAGAAACGTGTTTCACCCCTCTTAATACATAGTGTAAGGGCTGTAACAGCCTCAACGTATGTGGTGCAGTCTAAACCATGGAGATTAATAACCAGTTTTTCATCCTCGTTTATATCCAAGGTATGAGCAATATATGGCACTCCAATAAACTTTCGTGCAATCTTAATAATGAGTTGTTCATTAGTCAGTTGCAGTCGCTGTGGTACAAACTCCTGCAACAACTGACAAACCAAAGCACTGTCAGCCTTTGTGTATCTGTCAATATATGTTGGTAGCGTGTCTGCACTTTCTGTTGAAGAAGTAACTGGAATAGCGTTAGTATGCTGCTCAAATACTACGATAGTATCTGCTGTCGATTGTTCCTTTGCTTTCTGCTCTGTCTTTGCACCACACGCAGAGAAAACAAAAAGAGCTGATAAAATAAGAGTATATTTTAGTGTCATAATTATAAGTTCTATTTCAAATAATAAAATAATATTAGGCTTTCAATAACCTAACGAGTTATATTCTACTTCACCTTTCTTTTTCCAAAGTTAAAACCTGCATAGAGGTTTACACTTCCGAAGAAGTTATTGGTAGAGAAGTTGCTGCGACGATAATTATAAGCATGAAGAATAGTACTTGTACCAACATACCATTTGCTATTGTTCCATACCACACCAAAGCGTCCAATACCATCAACATTAATGTTATTAAACTTGAAATCGCTGAAAGAAAAACTTCGATGAGTAACATCTCCCGTACTACGTTTATATGCTAATGCTAAGGAAAGCGAACCTGCCAATACCCAGTTATGGGCAAAAACCCAATTATAGGCATAACCACCACTGATGGAAACATCAGTATATTTTACTTCACTGAACATCAACGTACTGTCTATCGGATTACTTGTAACCTGACAGCCAAGACGATTTGCGATAATCTTATTAAGTTCTACCCAATTGACATCAAGGCTGTGCTGCGTATATCCAATGCCTAACAATGGGCTACCTGCAGAACGACGTTGTATCGTACTCTGACTGAAAGCTGCTGGATAAGAGAATCGACGATGATTGAAGATATAATAAAGATTGAAACCCTTAATGGTTGAAGTCAATCCACCAAAGTCAGTACCACGTATTGCCTCAGTGTCTATATCCTTTCCAAGATATAACTGTCTGATTTTATAATCATTACCTGTCTTACGATAATAAATATCAAGTCCAAGCATTGAACTGTATAAACTTAAATCATATTCTTGGCGAGGATTATTATTCTTGTTCCAAAAATCCAAGTGCTTAATATCGAGTGTGTAACCCAAGAATATCCAACGCCAACCAAAATAAGGTCCTATACGCACCGTAGCTTCTGGAGCAAAGGTAATACTTTGCTCATTTGAACTGCTCAAACGATACACCTCATAGGTATTAGTATTCTGAAGCATAAAAGCGAAGTTATACTTCTGAGGTTCAATATAGGAGGTGTCTATCTCATTAAAACGTAGAAAGAAGTTACCACCCTTGTTAGACTTTTGTTTAAACAAGCGTGTAGGCTCACCTCTTCGCATCCACCGTACAGTGTCTGTTGATTGCTTGACAGGAAGTATTTCTGCACTATCTATACTTGCTTCTATCACATCTGATATTGCCGTAGTAGAAAGCGCATACGCCCTCGTTCCTCCTAACATTAATAGAAGAAGACATAGAAAGAGGGAGTCGCTGAAAGTTAACTTCATGTGCATAATTAAAAGGATATAAACGCCCCATTGGCTTTTCTTATATCTTTCCAAGGATACGATCCATCACCCAGTTGGTTGGTGTTGCGCTGATACTCGTACAATCACAAGCGCCATATCCCTGCATATCTTCAATAACGGACTTAATGATTGGGAGCTGAACGTATGGAGGATTGGCTACCTCAATATCTCTTTCGCCCTCACTGGTACAAAGATGGATTGGCGCATAAGTGTAAACAGAGAAGGATATTCTACCTTTTGAGCCATAAATCCCTATACGGTCCTCACGTGCACTCTCATGAGCAGCAAAGCACCAAGCACCACTACCTGTCAAACCATTCTCAAAACGGAAGACTGCATTCACCGTATCTTCGAGGTTATAAAGCCCTGCACGATTAGCAGTGTAGCCATGTGCCTTGACAATAACTCCAAACATGTTCTGCAATAAATCGAGTTGGTGAGGAGCAAGATCATAGAAATATCCGCCACCTGAGATATGTGATTGCAGTCGCCAAGGCAATTGTACGTTCTGTTCATAGTCCAAATCACGTGGAGGAACAGCAAAACGAACTTGTACTGTGAGTATCTTACCAATCTCACCACTATCAACAATCTCTTTTACTTTCTTAAAGTAAGGAAGATAACGACGGTAATAAGCAACAAAACAAGGTACTCCCGTTTGTTCTGACACACGATTAATACGCACGCAATCCTCGTAAGAAGCCGCCAAAGGCTTCTCTATATAACAAGGTTTTCCAGCACGCATTGCCATGATAGCAAAGGTAGCATGTGCAGAAGGAGGTGTAGCGATATAAATTGCGTTTACGTCAGGATCATCTACCAAAGCCTGTGCATCCGTGTACCATTTACGAATACCTTGACGCTCAGCATACGAACGAGCCTTCAACTCGCTACGACTAAACACAGCGACAACATGCGAACCCATAACTTCGTTGAACGCAGGTCCAGACTTCTTTTCTGTTACCTCACCACAGCCAATAAATCCCCAGTTGATTTGTTTCATTTACACATTGTTATCTATAAATACATCAGCGAGAGCAAAGGAAACGTATACCTTTTTGCTGAACGCCACTTATTTTCTGCAAAAATACGAAAAAACTATCAACTGACCATTCATAGCTATTAACTTTTTAGTAACTTTGCAGGAAAAGCTGTTTATAACACATACTCTTTAATATATGATTATCAAGAATTCTGAATTCACTATATCTTCACCTTCATTGTCAAAATGTCCAGAAGATACAAAGGCGGAATATGCTTTTATCGGACGCTCAAATGTAGGAAAATCAAGTCTTATCAATATGCTTTGCAACCATAAGGGTTTGGCAAAGACCTCATCTAAACCCGGCAAGACACTACTTATCAATCACTTTATTATCAATAACGAGTGGTACTTAGTAGACCTTCCGGGCTACGGATATGCCAAAAGTTCAAAGACTGTAAGAAACAAGTTGGAGCAAATGATTGCCCAATATATCCTCCAACGCAAACAACTCGTGAACGTATTTGTCCTGATTGATATCCGTCATGAACAGCAGAAGATAGACCGTGAGTTCGTTGACTGGTTAGGTGAAAGCAATGTTCCTTTCTCTATTATCTTTACGAAAGCGGATAAACTTTCACCAGCAAAAGCGAAGTCAAACGCCCTGCTATGGATGAAGAAACTGCAAGACAGATGGGAAGAGCTCCCACCTTACTTTATTACCTCGGCTGAAAGCAAGACTGGTAGAGATGAGGTACTGGAGTATATAGACGAAATCAATAAGACTTTAGAATAGAACTTATGGCACAGATACCCTATCTTGATGTCCAAAGTCTGACAAAAAGTTTCGGAGCACAGGTTCTTTTCAAGGATATTTCATTCTCTATCGCAGAAGGACAGCACGTCGGACTCGTTGCTCAAAACGGCACAGGAAAGTCTACCCTACTCTCTATCCTTACTGGAAAAGAGGGTTATGACAGTGGTTCTATCATCTATCGCAATGACTTACGCATAGGAATGTTAGAGCAAAGTCCTCATTTCGACCCAGAAGAAAGTGTTTTAGATGCTTGTTTCAACCATGAAGGAAACTCAGAGAGACTCTTAAAGGCAAAGCAGATTCTCACCATGTTGAAGCTCTACGACTTAGACCAACCAATGGGACAACTAAGTGGTGGACAACAGAAGCGTGTTGCCTTGGCAAATGTTCTTATCTTAGAACCAGACTTCCTCATACTCGACGAGCCTACCAATCACCTTGACTTAGAGATGATTGAATGGTTAGAAGGTTATCTTTCTCGCGGTAACAAAACGATCTTTATGGTAACACATGACCGTTATTTCCTTGACAACGTGTGTAATACCATCTTAGAATTAGACAACAACACAATATATACTTATCGTGGCAATTACTCTTATTACTTAGAGAAACGCCAAGAGAGAATAGACAATACACGCGCCGAGATTGCACGTGCAAACAACCTCTATCGTACAGAGTTAGAGTGGATGCGCCGCATGCCACAGGCTCGTGGTCACAAAGCACGCTATCGTGAAGAGGCTTTCTATGAATTAGAAGCAAAGGCAAAGCAGCGAATTGAGGAACGTCAGGTGCGTTTGAAGTCGTCAAGCGTATATATTGGAAGTAAGATCTTCGAGTGTCAATATGTCTCAAAGAGATTTGATGACAAGACAATACTGAACGACTTTTACTATAACTTCTCACGTTTTGAGAAGATGGGTATCGTTGGAAACAATGGTACTGGTAAGTCTACCTTTATTAAGATGTTACTTGGAGAGGTTGCGCCTGATAGTGGAAAGTTTGACATTGGTGAGACTGTTCGCTTCGGTTATTTCTCACAGGAAGGCTTAAAGTTCCGTGATGATCAAAAGGTTATTGACATTATTACAGACATAGCAGAGTATATCGACCTTGGTGGAGGAAAGCACATGACGGCCTCACAGTTCCTTAACTACTTTCTCTTCTCACCAGAACAACAGCACAACTATGTGTATAAACTCTCTGGAGGAGAGAAAAGAAAGCTCTACCTCTGTACGGTTTTAATGAAGAATCCGAACTTCTTAGTACTCGACGAGCCAACCAACGACTTAGATATTCAGACCTTACAGATTCTTGAAGAGTATCTACAAGACTTTCCGGGCTGCG
>CAMUQM010000020.1 GCA_947095945.1 uncultured Prevotella sp. | reverse complement strand
TATCCCACTTCTCGTCACCAGCAAGGAAACGAACAGCATTAGATGCTACTGGGAATGCACGAACAGTATTGGTTGGACGAGTCGTTGACTTTGTCTCAAGGTTAGTAACCTGTGAAGACACCAACTGATAGTTCCAGCCCTCAGCAGTAGAACCGTAGGCGTTCTTCCATGTCACCTTAATCAATACATGATCCAACTTAATACCCAACTTATTATTGTCAGTTGCGAGTGCACTTGCATCGTGGCTAACAATCTTGTAGTTGAGGAAGTAAGTACTGTCTGGTGACAAGGTACCGAGATTCTTCAACTTAATATCAAAGAGGCACTTGTTTGTACCTGAAGGGATAGTACCCGTCAATGCAGGATCCTCATAGCAGTTCTGTGGCAGAAGACGTGCAAACTTTGTGCTGTCGATATCGAAGTTAGACTTGTTATAAGCATTGAAGAGTGAATCATCATGAGCAATAGTCACGTGATAATCACGGTCAGCCATCTGTGAACCACTCAGATTTGCTACCAACTTAATAGAAGCCGTACCGTTCTCCACGGCAGAAAGCTCTACCGTGGTACGATCATAGATACGATTGGAACCTGCCATCAATCCTACCTTGTGAGGATAGAAGTTCTGCTCAAAGTCATAATTGTTACATGATGACAATGCTACTGCAGCCAAGGCACATCCTAAAATATACTTGTATTTTTTCATAAATAGTTACAATATTAACGTTATTAACGATCCCAACCCGGATTCTGATCCATCTTAGGACTCTTCACCAACTCACCATGCTGGAGTGGGAGGAATACCATACGTGGGAGAGCCTTACGGTCACGGATATTCTGCTCGTTGATTGTTACGAGGTTGAAGAATGGACCATCGTTGTTACCCTTCTTCTCGCTGTAAACATCGAGACCACGCCAGTTAGAACTGTTAGCATCCTCTGTGAAGTAAGTACCCCAACGACGTGTGTCGAAGTAGCGATGACCTTCATTAAAGAGCTCAACCTGACGCTCGTTCTTGATTACCTCATCGAAGGCATTCTCTGCGCTAAGCGTTGCAGCTTCTACGCCCGGAAGACCAACACGATAACGAATCATATTGAAGTAACGTGCCATAGCAGCCTCATCACGACTTACAGCAACGTCAACCAATCTGCCGCTTGCATCCCATGTCTTCACTGTCTCTGAACCCTGAATATGGTTAGCAGCCTCACAGTAAGCCAACAAGATTTCAGCATAACGGATGATAGGGAATGGCTTGTTGATAACAGCAGCACCATCCTTACCATGCCAAGAATCATCTGGGTGGATGTACTTGAATGGTACGTAACCACTGATACAGTAGTCGTTAGGGTTGTTACCAGCTGCGTTCTTACCAGCCTTAGAATCATCAATAGAGTACCAGAATGTCTGGTTATTAAAACTACCATCGGTAGTAGAGTTCATCTTCCAGATACGACCCGGGAAGCCAATACTTGCATAGAAGCGAGCTGAACGGTTCGTGTAAGCCAATGGGGTACCATTTGCCATATCGCAATCACCAATAGACTTCTTCTGGTTCACGTGCTTAGTCAAGTCAGCCTCATAGAGTGGAGACTCTGCTGGCTTCTTACCATCCTTCATCAAGAAGCAATCAATCACACGCTGTGGAACTGACATACCACCCCATCCACCATAGTTCACTGGGAATGAGTGATGGGTATAGTCCATTACAGGACCTGAGTACTCATCAGCCCAGATAAGCTCTCTGTTCACCTTTGCTGTACCTTCACCATTGAACATATCAGCAAAAGAGTGATATGGGTCAATACCGCCTGCACCATCAGGGAACTTCGCTGTTGGAACAGATGCATCAAGTGGATATGGATTATCCTTATCGGCATCAACTGTGAAGAGTGTATAGTAGTTGAGATCGATTACCTGCTTAGCAGCAGCTGCAGCAACAGCCCAACGCTTTGCATCGTAATCCTGATTTACATAATACTTACCATCGCTCTTACGCTTCCACTCACCAAAGCAACGCTTTGCATAAGTACCACCATTAAAGGTTGGTGAAGCCTGAACGAGGCGAAGACGTGCGATAAGTGCCAACGCAGTACCCTTTGTTGGACGACCGAAGTAAGCAGTTGACTGCTCGCTTGGACGTTTCAAACCCGGAAGTGACTGTGCAAACTCATTACAGATATAGTCGATAGACTCATCCATTGTTGCACGCTCGCGGTCATAGTAATCAGCCTTTTCACTGGTTGATACAACCTCGTCACCGACAATCAGACAAGGACCCCAGTTCTGCAACAATACGTAGTAAGCATAACCACGGATGAAGTGAACCATTGCCTTATAGTCTGCCTTATCATTGTTAGACATATCACCAATCTTGTCAACCTTCTCTAACATAAGGTTGCATCGTCTGATAATCTTATACATTTGGTACCACTGTCCCCAGTTAGGAACGTTCTCAGCATTAACATTACCTACTGTGAACTTTGCACCCCAGAACTCATTCGTCTGCCAGCGTACACAAATCTCGTCTGATGCTGTCTCACCCGGAGTCCATGAGTGACCCCAAATGTTACCAGCTGATGGGAACATCGTTGGAGTAGCATAGAGATAGCCATTTGCATTCTGGGCTGAATGGAAGATAGAATCCTCCTTGAAGATAGCATTAAAGTTGTCGTCCTGATCCAAGAAGTTACATGATGTGAATGTCATGCCTGAGAACAGAGCTGCAACAGCGCCCAAAGCTAAAATATGTTTTTTCATTATTACAATCTAATTAAGAGGTGAAACCTTAGAATCTAAAGTACATCTGCAATGAATAGGTGGTTGGGATTGGATAAGCCGCACCATTAAACCAAGCCTGCTCTGGATCGAAGTACTTCGCGCTGTCGATAGTGAAGAGGTTGTTGATAACAAAGTCACACTCCAGCGAGCTAAGACCAGCTGCACGCAGCCACTTACGATGACGGAAGATATAACGGAAGTTCAACTCCTGAAAACGGAGGAAAGAACCATTCTGCTTCCAGAAAGTAGAAAGCTGTGAGTTGTTGGTATTTGAACCGTAAGAGAGGCGTGGGAACATTGCGTTAGGATTCTCTGTTGACGGATCACCAGAGTACCATGATGGAATCCAACGATTCTTTGGATTGTTCACCATCTTCAACACATTACCCATCTCACCATTGTAGAATGGAATCCAACCTGCATCGTAACCCATACCTACACGGTAGTAGTTAACACCTGTATTACCCTTGAAGAGCATGCTTACGGTGAAGTCCTTATAGTTGAACTCACCACCAAGACCGAACATTACACGAGGAACGTTGTTACCGTAAGACAATGGCACGCGGTCGTCCTTATTGATGACACCATCACCATTCACGTCACGATACTTGATATCACCGGGACGAACAACACCGAAGGCTGCACTCTGGTCAGGACTCTGGCGAATATCAGCCTCATCCTTGAAGAGACCCTCAGCAATGTAACCACGCAATACACCGTATGGCATACCTGTCACGCTCTGATAATCGTAAGCAAGCTTATTCTCCTCGAAGTAGTCAACGATGTTCTGTGACCATGTATAGTTGGCACGAACGGTAAAGTTCATCTCCTTGTTAATCTTGTGGAAATAAGAGATGTTACCATCTGAACCGAATGAGTGCATACGACCCACGTTAGACTTAGGATAAGTAACCATACCAGCAAACTCTGGCAATGTAACACGGTCTTGGAAGATGTGGTCACGTGTATCACGGAAGAAGTCAACTGTCACCTTGATAGCATCGTTGAAGAAGTTAGCATCGATACCGACGTTCAACTTCTTAGCAACCTCCCACTTCAAGTTGTCAGCGCCCTGCTGCTTCTCAACAATACCCTGACCGGTGTAACCCCATGTGGTACCAGCGTGGTTGTTGATAATGGTCAAGTATGGGAAACGAGAATCCTTATCTGCAATCTGGTCGTTACCTGCAAGACCGTAAGAACCACGAATCTTGAAGAAGTTAACGAATGGAAGATGCTTCTGTACCCACTTGTATGAAGTTGGAGCCCAACCCACAGCTACTGATGGGAAGAAACCGAAACGCTCACCCTTAGGGAAGATGTCTGAACCAGTGTAACCGAAGTTAGCATCTACAAAATAAGTAGAGTTATAACCCCATGACAAACGACCTGACACATTCTGACGACGCTTAGGAATAGCTGCGATACCGAGTGCATCACCATCGCCCCATTTAGAACCCTTTGTATCTTCCATATAATAGAAGAGGAGAGCACCGAGGTTGTGAGCACCGATACTTGTGTTATAGTCTAACTTAGCCTCCATGTAGTACTTTCTCCAAGATTCATTGTTTGAAGAGTACGACATATCTTGCTGCTTAGAACGCAGTGTCTTGATAAGGTCACCTGTAGCGGTACGACCTGTAGCGCGATAGTAATCTGGCTTAACGGAACGACGCTCGCTGAAACCTGATGTGCGGTCATTAACAGCCTGAACAGAACCCACGAGTCCCTTGAGAATACCACCGAAGCGGTGTGTGAACTTCAAGGTAATCATGTTACGAGTGTTATCAGCTGAGTTGTAACCCTGATAGTTAAGCGCTGCAAATGGAGAGATAAGGTCGTTCTGACCATAAGTTGGCAATGTTCCGTCAGCATATGTAACAGGGAACATCAATGGATTCAACTGGAGGACATCCTCCCACACTTGGTTGGTATTCTTACCACCCGGAGTTGTGTAGTTAGTGATGCTACCATCAACACCAAAGTAAAGCTCAGAACGCTTTGTAAGGTTCATGTTGATATTTGCACGATAAGTCAACTGGTCGTAAGACAATGGACGGTGGAACTGGTTCTCCTTCTGCTTATAGGCTGCACCTTCGTGACGATAACCTACAGAAACGAAGTACTGTGCAACATCACCACCACCACGCGCACTGGCATAGTAGTTCTCCTGCAAAGAGGTCTTCTTCATAATCTGGTCAATCCAGTTTACGTTTGGGTAAAGCTCTGGGTCAAGATTGTTCTTGATAATATCCAACTGAATTGGCGTATAGAGATCTGACTCACCTGACATTGCACGTGCCTCATTAGCAAGTCTTGCATAGTCGTAAGATGAGAGATACTCAGGCAGACGCTTAATCTGTGACAACTTCACTGTCGCACGAGCTGTAATCTGAATCTTCTCCTTAGAACCGCGCTTCGTAGTAACCAATACAACACCGTTAGCACCACGCACACCGTAAACAGCTGTTGCGGCAGCATCCTTTAATACAGAGATGCTCTCAACGTCGTCTACATCAATATCATTGAGACTGCCCTCAATACCGTCAATGAGAACCAACGCACCAGCACCAGCACCGAAGGTCGATACACCACGTACCCAGAAGTTTGAAAGGTTCTGTCCCGGCTCACCAGAAATCTGCATGGTGATAACACCCGGCATACGACCACCTATCATGTTCACGAGTGAAGTACCCGGGGTACGCAACTCATCCATATTAATAGTAGACACAGCACCTACCACCGATACCTTCTTCTGAGAAACAAGACCTGTCACGACAACCTCGTCGATGGCATTTGTCTTGGCTACCTTGAACTTAACTGAAAGGGAAGGCTCGTCCTTAAGAATGGTGCGATGTACGGTCTCCATACCGACGTACTCGAACAAGAGCGTTGCACCCGGCTTAACCTTAATCTCGAACTTACCATCGAGGTCGGAAACAGTTCCTACACCCGGTTCGTTCTTAACACGAACGGTAGCACCAATACAGGGTTCACCCGAATCATCATAGATGACACCCGCTACCGAGAACTGCTTTGCAGTACCATTATCTTGTGAATAGGCTTGGACTCCGTAGGTCAACAGAGCCACCATGAGGCACAAGACATATAATGTTCTTCTCATAAATCTATGTTTATAGTATTATTAGGTAATAGCTATTTAATTGACAATTCTCGTATCACCTGATTCTTTGAATCGGCGACATAAACCGTACTTCCGTCTGCACTCACGGCGACACCCGTCGGCCAATTAAACTTGGCTAACTCGACACCACCATCTTGGAAACCTGCGCTCTGTGGTACACCAATAGGTGTGGTAACACGTGCATTCTTACCTAACGTTGTGTCAATCATACGGATACAGTGGTTACCTGAGTCGGCAATATAGAGCTTACCGTCCTTGGTAAAGGTCATCTGACGTGGATAACAGAACTTAGCATTCTTCAATGCTCCGTCTTCCCATCCCTTACCTTCTGTTACGTTTACAGTACCGAAAGAAGAAATACCTGCGTATGGCTCACCTGCATAAGTCAGAGAGTCCTTATCAGACAACTGGTCAACGTCAACATACCAAATCTGGTGTGCATCACTGAAAGAGATAAACAAACGGTTAGGCTGTGTAGGGCTGAAAGTACAGAAAGCATCTGAACCACTATTCTTAGGACCATCCTTACCAATGCGCTTCAAGAGCAATTCTGCCTTACGTGTCTTAGGATTGATACGAATAAGCTGACCCTTAAACATCACAGAGTAAATCATCTGGTCGTTCTTATTAATCACGAAGCAAAACTTCCAGTTGCTTTCGTCAAGGTTTGCATAACCATTAGGATTGATGAACTGCTGCTTATGAACGGCATAGCCCTGATCCTTCAACAGGCTGTAGTATTTACGTCCAGCATCATCTGGAACATACACACCCTCATAACCATCAAGTGTAGAATAAGCTGGTGCATTGATCTTATCTTTTGTGTCATGATTCACCTGAAGAATTGAAACCTGATCCTTCTTTAAGTCAGCTTTTAACACCATACCACCGACATTATCATTCTTCTCATTGCGACATTCGATAAAAGCACTACTTCCATTCTCATTAAAGTAGTCATCAAATCTGTGCTGTACAATAAAGATATTGTTATCATTGTCAACACAAAGGTAACCCGGAGCTGAGAGGTTTGATGTCAACAGCTTGTCTATCTTAGTAGCATGTGCATCACTTGTCTGTGTACCAACAATTGTTGTAACAGCAGTCTGTGTGATGTACTTAAAGTTGCGGTCGCCAGCACCCTTAATAGTGTCAGCACCGTTAGCACGTGTCACCTCAAGTTTGATGTTACGCTTGTAAGTCAAACCGGCTGGCACATAACAGTAAAGCTTTTCACCATTAGATGATACAAGTCCACCACGATGACGCTTGCCATCTTCGTCAACATACCAAAGTGCAAGACCTGTGGTATCATTACCAAAGTTCTTACCAGTGATAATCATTGGGGTAGCAATACCACCACTGTCGGGATAAAAGTCACTAATGACAATTGGTTGTGATGGGTCAAAAGCTGTACCAGCTGTGCCTCCTGTCTCTTTATCAGAGCAGGAAACCCATGCGAGCGAGCCCATCAAGACCATCCACAAATAAGATTTGAAAAGTCTCTTCATAGAAATGGTTTAGTTAAATTGATTATTGTTTTTAATTATATTTTTTCTTTTAAATATGTCGTCAGTACACTCCTTCCAGAGACCGACAAATTTAGATAATTATTTTAAGATATGTATTCAGTACAATTATTTATTAACAATATTTAATAGAAAATTGAGCTTAAGTTAGTCAGATTGAACATGCAAGTGCAAATTTAGGCAATATTTTTATAAAAGCGTTAACTTTGATGATGCAAATTTATACTTTCCTCTACGCAAATAAGTAATTGTTCAACAATCGGGTTCACTTTTCCATCATTGACCAAAAAGAGAGGAACAAGGTTTACAATTTAAATCCCAATCGCCCCTTGCAATAATAACATTTTGTCCGTTTTTTTCAACTCTTCCTTTTCAATCTACGCTCTTTACGGTTTGAAAAGGGCGTTGAATACATTTGAAAAGGGCATTACTTGAAGGTGAAGTAACGCCCTTTTGAAGTCTAATTAAGCACCTTTTCTTGCATAATATTATAACAAACTGAACTACTGATAGTTACAGAGGCGAAGAAAAAAGGCTTTATTTGTGTTTTTAAAGGGCTGACAACAGAGAATCATGTAAAGATAATTCAGAATCTTAAAAGTGCGGCAGACAGCATCAAAATCTTACTTTATTATTATTTGATGAATACTTAGCCACAAACAAAACGTAATTGTAATAAAAGTTAAAAATACACCCCTCTACACTTTAGTATTATAATTAATTGTATATTTACACACAAATATAACTATACCTAAAAATCGTGAAACTTAAAATGAAAATGAATAACTTAAAGCTTTTGATACTCGCTCTGTCATGCAGTTTAGTATTGTCTTGTTCGTCTACGAAAGACGTAAAAGACATGTATTTAGTTTTAAAGGTTGATACGACTGCAAAATATGAGCAATATGCATACGTTAATCAGGATGGGCGGACCGTTGTGCCTTATAATCGATACTTGCTGTGTTATACCGACACAATCCGTACTATTGGCTTTGTTTTTAAACCGAATGTCGGCTGTGTAGCTATCAACAATAAGGGCAAAGAATTATTCAATGTATTTATGGCTAATAATGGGAATGACTACCCAAAGGATGGACTCTTTAGAATCTTAGATAAGAGTGGTACGAAGATGGGCGTTGCCAATATGAAAGGACAGGTTATTGCCAAACCGAAGTATGATGCTATCTTCCCATACTATGAGGGATTGGCTGCTGTGGCAGTAGGCTGCAAGACAGTGAGACCGCAAGACGACCCAGAGCATGAGTATGTTGTTGGTGGTAAGTGGGGATTTATTGATAAGCAGGGAAAAGAAGTTATTCCTTTGGAGTATGATAGTATCGCCAACCATCGTCACTTTGAGAATGGCAAAGCCCTCGTCTTAAAAGGCAAAAAGTTCTTTCATATAAACCATAGAAATAAAGAGTGTTAAGAAGAAAAGTCAATGCTCTAATTGCTCTCTCACAGATGAACAGATACAACGGAGGAACACATTTCAAGGAATATTTTAATAATAGTGGAAAACCATATTCTGGAGGAACAGAATATCAAGGTGGATTACACTTAAATAAATGAAGGAATTATGAAAAAGAGCTGTCTTTATTTATTTTTATTTTTGTTCGTCCAGACTATATCTGCACAGGTAACAGTGGAAGACATTGATACTACTGAGCTTTTTAAATGGAACCCACCAACGATAGAAGGGAAATGCCAACAGCAAAACATCAGATTTAATATCAAATCTCCCTACACGCTGACAAGGAATAAAGGTTACGCTCCCCAACAACTACCCTGTGCTACGAAGGGATGTGTATTTAGAGAGCATATATTACATTCAAATGCCAGCTTAGTCAATCAGGACAAGAACTGCGAGGTATATTTGAAAACATCGATTTGTAATGTGAATGGTAATTCTAAAACAATTTCCCTCCCTACGGGTGGGAAAATGAGTGTGGATATCTATGGCTACATCAAAAGTGACCTGAAGTGGCAGGTAATAGGTGATACTTGTCTATATGCAGAACCATGCGAGGTTGACGAAATAAAGATGCTTTTAACAGATTATCCTGTAACACTTGCCAAAAAGTACTTTAATGCTGATTATATGCTGATGTACCCCATTGACACAAAACGTAAGGAATGTAGAGGTAAGTTCACTCGTTGTCATTGTGTGTTGATAGGAAAAGATTACAGATTCATCTTTATGTATTTCTTCTTGACAGACGAGAATGCCAAAGACCTTGATAAATATCTTGCGCAGTTGAAAGGTATGATATGGTTTAATTAAGAAGTTTTACCAAAATTAGATATGATGATGCACTTAAAGATAAGATAGAGTTTTATCTATTAGTTTTTTAGAATAGCAATAAGTCTAACAAAATATAACAAGCCATATTTACCTTGAATATAGGGGGTAAATATGGCTTTTTTATTATAGTTGTTTCAAACTGTTACATTTAGGAAGGGGTATTTTAGTTTTGACACACCCTCCTTTAATTATTGATAAACTTACTTCTTTAAGATGTTCTCTTTCTTGCGGATAGGATCATCATACTGCACCTGCAGCTGGAGGAGTTGCTTCTTTAAGTTCTGTGTGAGCTTCTCCGTACCTGACTTACCATAGATATTGTGCATCTGTTCTGGGTCTTTCTTTAAGTCGTAAAGTTCCCAAGAGTCAATATCATTGTAGAAGTGCATGAGTGAATAACGCTTTGTACGGATACCATAGTGACGGCAAACAGAGTGCTCGGCTGGGTATTCGTAGTAGTGATAATAGAGTGACTGGCGCCAGTCAGCAGGCTTCTTACCTTTCAAGAGTGGGAGGAAAGAACGGCCCTGAATGTCAGAAGGAACCTTTACGCCTGCTGCCTTGAGGAAGGTTGGTGCATAGTCGATGTTCTGTACCATCTGACTTACAACCCCATGCTTACCACCCGGATAGTAAACCAACAGTGGTGTGCGGAACGACTCCTCGTACATGAAACGCTTGTCGAACCATCCATGCTCACCCATGTAGAAACCTTGGTCAGAGGTGTAGACAATCATTGTGTTCTCAAGGAGTCCATGCTGGCGAAGATACTCAATGACACGACCCACATTGCGGTCAACAGAGTGGATGACACGCATGTAGTCGTGCATATAACGTTGATACTTCCATTCAGCGAGTGCCTTGCCAGAGAGTTTGTCTTCCTTAAACTTCTTGATGATTGGATCATAGTAGCTATCCCACTGTGCACGCTGTGAAGGCGTCATACGTGTGTAGTTTCCACGTCCCCACTGCTCAAGACCAGTAGTGGTATGAATCTCATTTTCCTTGTCAGCCATCTTGTTGTCATAGATGAGATCCATGTCCATCATGATGTTCATCTTCTGCTTCTGTGCAGCAAGACGACCAGAGTAGTCATCATAGAAAGTCTTTGGCAACGGATAGGTAACGTCGTCATAGAGGCGAAGGTCGCAGGTATCAGGGTTCCACACACGATGAGGAGCCTTGTTGTGCATCAACAAACAGAATGGCTTGTCCTTGTCGCGTTTGTTCTCCATCCAGTCTATCGCCATGTCGGCAATGATGTTAGTAACGTATCCCGGACGGCGCACTTTCTTACCATTACTGAGGAAGTCAGGGTTATAGTAGTCGCCCTGTCCGATAAGGATATCCCAGTAGTTGAAGCCTGTTGGTAGAGACGTGAGGTGCCACTTACCAATCATAGCGGTCTGATAGCCCTGCTTCTGGAGCAACTTAGGGAAGGTTTGCTGACCACCATCAAAGGTCTTAGAGTTGTCCGTGAATCCATTAGCATGGCTGTGCTTACCGGTAAGCATACAAGCACGTGATGGACCACTGAGCGAATTGGCAACGAAGCTCTCTTGGAACTTCACACCATTGTCTGCCAACCAGTCGATGTTTGGTGTGCTGATGAAACGCTTGTCGTAAGCACTAATTGTCTGATACGAATGGTCATCGCTCATGATGAAGACGATGTTCATCGGTTTCTTCTGTGCCTGAGCAGGAACGATTGTACCCATTGCAAGCGCTCCTGTCAAGCCGTATAAAACTTTTGTTTGCATATATAATAAATTGGTTTATCTCAATCAATTACTCCCATCCGGGGTTCTGCTTCCACAGATTGTTGGTCAGTGAGAGCATACGAGTTTCGAATGGAAGGAGATAATCACGCTTTGGATTAAACTTCCAACCTGTCTCATAACCTGATGGATTCACTGGCAATACGTAACGCTGAGCATCGCCTGCCTTGCCAGAGAGGTAGATATTGTTGCCTGATGGCTTGTCATAAACGAGGCTTGTGCCATACTTTGCATGGTGTTCAAGGTTGCTACCAATGAACAATGCACCGTGTGCACGCTTTCCAACGATCAGCTCATCGGCTGCTGCCCAACGGAAGATATCGTCCAATCGACGACCTTCACAAGCCTGCTCAACACGACGTTCGCGGCGAACAGCCTGCAAATACTTGTCGAGATTGCGGAAAGGATAGTCTGCCTCGGTGTTATACTCTCTGTCGAAGTCGACTGCTGGCATACCAACTCGGTCGCGCAAAGGCTTCAAGATAGCAATAATCTGACTTGCGTTAGCAGCGCCATCAAGTTCAGCCAAGGCTTCAGCATAGTTTAAGAGAATGTCAGCATAACGATATTGAATAGCTGGTGTGCTGCCTTTTCCTTCCTGATCAAGGCTTCCCTTATAGTCAATCTGCACGTGCTTCAACATTGAATAACCTGTTTCATTCTTGTTGTAGCCTGAGCCATTGAGTGGAGGAACAACGTAACCGCCTTGGTCTGGACGAAGAATCTGTCCCGGCATACATACTGTCTGGCAAAGACGTGGGTCGCGAACAGTAGGCTTTAGCTCATTGCCAAAGGTTGCCTTTGCGGTCAACACGGCTGGTCCCACAAATGGTTTACCGTCGATGGTGAGGTAGTCATCGACCAACGATGCGGTAACACCGCTACTACCACCACCTTGGTTGAGATAACGGTCAACGCTGTTACCAACGTTCACGCCGTCATAACGCTTGAACCATAACACCTCAGAGTTGTTGCTTAGGTCCTCTGTCTGGAAGATAACGCGGTAGTCATTCAGTATGTTACCAGTCGTATAGATTTTCCAAACACCTCTGTCTACAACGTCCTTACAAGCCTCAACGCACTGATCTAAGTAAGACTTAATCTTCGCATCGGTAATAGTTGGGTCGAAGAAGGCATCGTTCTTAGCCTTATGATACTTCTCCCATGTAGCCTCATAGAGAGCCACCTCGCTCTTGAAAGCACGTGCCACATCCTTGTGAATACGCATTGTAGCACTGCTGTTCTGCAAGTTAAGGTTAGCAATAGCCTTATCGAGGTCGGCAAGAATACTATCAGCAATCACCGTTCTTTCCTGCTGAGGCTGGTTCATCTCCTCCTCCTGTGGTTCGAGTGGGCGATTCACCCAAGCGATCTTACCATAGTTCTTGAACAACTGGAAGTAGAACCATGCACGGAAATAGTAAGCCTCGCCCACGCATTGTTTGTAGGCAGCAGAGTTCTTATCCTTGAAGTTGAGGTTATTCAAGAAGAAGTTGACGTTACGAATATTATTATAATGACCGAGTTTACCAGCGTTTGCAAGGGTCAAGCCACCATTGAGGCGGGTGTTAACAGAGCCACTTGCCATGTTATCGCTGTTCATATCGATACCAGCAATACCACCACTACCCCATGAGTTAAAGTCCTGAGCCTTCACACCAGTCTGATAGAACTGGTCGAGATAGCTGTTCATCTCACCCAAGGAGGTGAAAGGATTGACCGTTGAAAGTACTCCCTCAGGAGACTTGTCTAAGTCAAAGCAACTTGTAAGTGTTGTTGCACTCAAGAGTGCTAAACATATATATTTAAGTTTCATAGTTATATTCTTTTAAAAGATTAGAGATTAACCATAAGTCCAAACGAGATGACCTTATTCATTGGATAGTTCTTACCGCCTTCGCCTGTGTAGCCATTGGCAGTGAAGATAACCTCTGGGTCGAGCATCTTCTTTAGTTTTGTGAAGGTGAGGAGGTTCTCACCAGAGAAGAACACTTTCACCTGCTGGAGTTTCATCTTCTGTGTCCATGTCTGTGGGAGGACGTAACTCAAGGTCAAGTTCTTCAAACGACAGTAAGCAGCACTTTGCAGATACTGATCAGTAGGATGGCTCTTCATCTTCGCAGCGTATGGGCGAACACCACCTGCTGAGTTGATATAAGGCTTTGGATAGTAGGCATTAGGATTGCTCTCTGACCAATAGTCAAGATGCTCCTTGAAGATAGTTACCTGTGCGTAAGGACCTGTTCCCCAGAAGTAAACACTGTTTGTTGGATCCCAATCACGTTTACCTACGCCTTGGAACATGAAGCTCAAGCTAAGTCCCTTCCAGCTAATCATACCGTTGATAGTATATTGATAGCGAGGAGAAGAGTTACCGATAATGGTCATATCGCCCATATCGTTGAGCTTATTCTTACCATTATTCACATAGCCATCATTGTTCAAGTCACGATAAGCAACGTCACCCGGAGTCCACTTTAAGGTAGAGAAGAAGGTGTTGTTGTGTGTCGCATTGTAGGCATCAGCCTGCTCCTGTGTCTGCAACAAGCCGTCAGTACGATAGCCCCAGATCTCTCCAACGCGTCTGCCCTTGTACCAGTTGCTGGCTGGAGCAGTACCAGTTGGGTTAGCATAGTCTGTTACGATAGAGGTATAGTCAGCCAAAGAACCACCGATACTATAGTCAATATCCTTACCAATCTTACCACGATAATTCAGCGTAAGTTCCCATCCACGGTCGCGCAAAGAGGCGTTATTGGTCTGTGGAGCATTAGCACCGAAGAAGTCAGGGAAGTCTACGCCGGGACCCAACATATCCTTTGTCTTACGCTCGTAGACGTCAAGACTACCCGTAAGGGCATTGTTCATGAAGCCGAAGTCTAAACCAATATTCTTGCTGCTCACCTTCTCCCATGTTGTTGCTGGGTTTACAACGCCCGGCGCAAGGAGGTAAGCATGACGACCATCAGCAAAGATATAGCTTCCCAATCCACTGCTGAGATTCATCGTTGATGCGAAGGTATAGAGGCCAGCACCAGCCTGATTACCCAGCTTACCGTATGACATACGCAGCTTCAACTGAGACACCTTCTGGCTAAGAGACTCCATAAACTTCTCACGACTGATATTCCAACCGAGTGAAACAGATGGGAAGAAACCCCAACGATGGTCGTGTGCAAAGCGTGAAGAACCATCATAACGGCCGTTTACTTCGAGCAGATAACGACCCTTATAGTCGTAGTTGATACGTCCGAAGAAGCCACGTGTAGCCCATCCGTTGCGGATATCATCTGGCTGCTTATCGCCTGTTCCCATTGCAGTGTTAGGATTGTGCATTGAGTAAAGACCAGAGATACCGTTCTTCAGATAGTCTACCTTATTGTTTTCTTCCTGATAACCAGCCATCAAGATGATGTTATGATCCTCTGCAAGGGTCAACGAGTAGTTACCATAAAGGCTAATATTCTGATAGTGGATGTTATAGTTTGAACGCTGATACTTGCCATCAGGACTTGCATCCAACTCACCACGAACACCCTTTGAAGTCGTCACACCATCAGCTGCATAGATGTCTGGCGCAACATTCAAAGCCTCGTAAGAGGTTGTGATATACTTATTAGTATAATCAGCATTGATAATCAATCCCTTAACAGGATTAACCTCAAAGCCTAAGGTAATGTCATAGTGATTGCGCTTTGTGCGTGTGAAGGTGCCACTCTGCAAGTAAGGAATCATTGACAACTCAGTGAAATGACCATTAGGATCAATCACAGAAATCGTCGGACGGAAGCGTGCTAATGAGTGATAGAAGCCTTCGCTCAAACCGCCAGCACCAAATGGAGTGTTGTCGATAGAGTGAACATACTTCAAGTTAAGTTTCATCTTCATCCATGAGGTAAGACGAGAAGTGAGGTTTGAAGCGAGGTTCATACGCTCAAAGTTCATCTTCGCATAACGCAAGATACCGTCTTCCTTGAAGTAACCTCCTGATACATAATACTGTGCCTGCTTACCGCCACCGCTCAAACTAACGTTGTGCTGCTGCTTGAAGGCATAGTCTTTATAATGTAATTTGAAGTAATCAACGTTTCCAATACCTCTCTCTGTGTTCTCAAAGGCAGGGTTCATCGAAGCGTTACTTGGAAGTTCTTGCCATGGATTAACACTTGATGGGTCGTTCATATACTGCTCTAAAAGCTTAATCTTTTCATCGCTGTAAAGACGAGAAGAGTTGGCATTCGTGACACCAGCATTCCACATCTTTGCAAACTCTACGGCATTTGCCATCTCAGGCAGTACGGTAGGACGGTTCCAACCCATACTTCCCTGATAGTTTACGTGCATCTTGCCTTCCTCACCACGTTTGGTTGTTACCAAGATAACACCGTATGCAGCGCGAGCACCATAGATAGAACAAGCAGAAGCATCTTTCAATACAGAGATTGACTCGATATCGTTCGGATTGACATCGGCAAGACTCATCTCGATACCATCTACCAATACGTAAGGATGGCCTGTACCAGAAAGGTTTCCCTGACCACGCAATGACAAGGCTGCAGTAGCACCTGGACGGCCAGAGCTACCATTTGATACCATCAAACCGGGTACCAAACCTTGAAGACTCTGCGATGCATCGGTTACTGGGCGCATCTCAAGCGCATCGCCCTTAACAGATGATACAGAACCCGTGAGGTTCACCTTCTTTTGTATACCATAACCTACGACAACTACTTCATTGAGTGCTTGGTTGTCATCTTGCAGACTGACAGTATAAGTTGTCACGCCAGCTTTTACGGTAACAGATTGAGGCTTAAAGCCCACATAACTTACTTGTAGTACAGCACCCGGAGCTGCTGAAAGAGAGAAATTACCATCAACATCAGTAACAGCCATTGCGACTCCATTAACCATAACAGAGGCACCGATAACTGGTTCACCGTGGGTATCTTTCACAACACCCTTAATGGTTTGTTTTTGTTGTTGGGTACTTTCAAGTGTTTTTACATTTGCACTTGTAGAACTAAACGCAGGGGTAATCGCCAATAGGCTCAGACACAAGGAGAGTGCCACTCTGCCTGTTGCGAATGGAGGATGCTTCCTTACTCCAAGGAAGGCAGTAGTAGATTTAGACATAAATTATATTGATTTAGGTTTACGGGTACAAATATAACACTTTTTTTATACCACACAAAAGTTTTAATTCAGAATTCAAAATTCAGAATTATTCGAACAGGGTTCTCATCAGTACGTCATAATTATGATTACCGAAAAGGGAAAGGGTAAAAGGAAAGTATTCAAGTTCATCACATATAGTAAGTTGAGGAGCGAAGAGAGTAGATGATGAGAAAAAAGGTTCATCCGACATTTCGAGTGATACGGCAGTCATGCAGTGCATAGAGTCTTAGT
>CAMUQM010000019.1 GCA_947095945.1 uncultured Prevotella sp. | reverse complement strand
TTCCAGTTAATCAATTGTTTCATGCTACAAAGTTAACGAAAAGATTACAGATAAGAGTTGAAAACGGAGAAGTTTTTATTATAATTCTTCTAATCTTCTTAAATACTGGTTATCATTATATTGCTATCTAATAATCAAATATGTTTTTAGTAAAACAAGTCTTTTCTAACAAGGACTTGTTCTCTACTTAGCCATCTATAGCAAATCGTTAAACTTTATACATGATTGATATTAGCACTAAACACCATTGGTGTTTATCAGCAACACGACATTTGCTGGGCAATAACACATCGGTTAAAAGTGGTAAGAGTGATTCTTTATTGTCATCAATATATTTAGAAGCTGCTACTAACTATCTTACTATAGGAAACATTTAAAAAGGAAACACTATTCTTTTTACTTTAAAGAAAGTGATAAAGAAGTCTTTGATAGTTACTATTTTACATCAACGCTTATAAATTATTTATACTAAAGGGCTGATGTCTTAAGTAAATATACTATCTTTGTATTTAAATGATAAAAGAGCAAGATAACATAGAAAAGATGACAGATGCAAAGATAATTAATGACCCTGTTTTTGGATTTATAAAGGTACCACGTGGGCTGTTACTTGACATTGTACGCCACCCACTTATGCAGCGATTAACACGCATCAAGCAATTAGGGTTAACACAAGAGGTTTATCCGGGTGCACTACACACTCGTTTTCAACACTCTTTGGGTGCCTTTTATCTTATGAGTGAGGCACTTATATCACTACAGCAGAAAGGTGTTTTTGTCTTTGATAGTGAGGCTGAAGCTGTACAAGCAGCAATTCTCATGCATGATATCGGTCATGCACCTTTTTCTCATGTCTTGGAAAACACGCTTATCAGTGGTATTACGCATGAAGAAATATCATTGATGATGATGGACCGTATCAATCAAGATATGCATGGAGCACTCAACCTTGCTATTAGTATTTTTAAAGATGAATATCCGAAGTCTTACCTTCATCAGATGATTTCCAGTCAACTTGACATGGACAGGCTTGACTATCTTCGTCGTGATAGCTTCTTTACGGGAGTAACGGAAGGTAATATTGGTTCGGCACGTATCATCAAAATGCTAAACGTGGTTGATGATGCACTGGTTGTCGAATCGAATGGTATTTATTCTATTGAGAATTATCTTACCTCACGCCGTCTTATGTACTGGCAGGTATATCTACATAAGACAACAGTCGGATGTGAGAACGTTCTTATCAATGCCTTACGCCGAGCTAAACAATTAGCCAAAGGAGGTGTGGAACTTTTTGCTTCACCAGCTCTTCGTTACTTCCTCTATGATGACATAACTTCCGATACTTTCCAAACAGATGCTAAAGCATTGGATAACTATATATCATTGGATGACAATGATATATGGAGTGCAATTAAAGTATGGCAACAGCATGAAGACAAGATTCTTTCACTCCTATCTTCAAATATAATTAATCGAAAAATATTTAAAGTAGAAGTACGAGAAGAGGAACCTACTGCAGAGGAAATAAATCAGATTAAACAACAGATTTCTGAACGCTATAATGTGAGTCTTACTGATTGTGATTACCTTGTGGGAATAAATCGTGTACAGAAAGACATGTATAATCCATTTGATGACCATATCAGCATTCTATACAAAGATGGAACATTAAAAGATATAACCGAAGCATCAGAGATTTTGAACATTGAATTACTCTCGAAAAAAATATGCAAATATTACCTCTCTTATCAACGTTTCTAATAAAAAATCCCTATCTTTGCACAAATAATAATCAATAAAAGGCAATATAAATGGAATTCTCTGCGAAACAAATATCGCAATTTATACAAGGTCGTATTGAAGGTGACGAAAACGTAACCATTAATACTTTCGCCAAGATTGAAGAAGGTAAGAAAGGAGCAATCTCATTTCTTGCAAATCCTAAATATATACACTATCTCTTTGAAACTGAGTCAAGCATTGTTCTAATCGATGAAGATATTCCACTGGATAAGGAAGTAAAGCCTACTCTTATCCGTGTGAAGAATGCACGAGATTGCGTTGCAAAGTTGTTGCAGCTTTATGAAAGTATGAAGCCAAAGAAGCAGGGTATTGACTCTCTTGCTTTTGTTTCATCTAAAGCAACAATTGGCAAGGATGTCTATATTGGTGCTTTTACGTATATTGGCGACGGCGTGACTTTGGGCGATGGCTGTCAGATTTATCCTCATGCAACGATTATGGATGATGTGCAGTTGGGAAGTAATTGTATTGTCTATCCAAATTCAAGTATTTATCATGGTTGTAAAATAGGTAACAATGTTATCCTCCACTCTGGCTGTGTGATTGGTGCTGATGGCTTCGGCTTTGCTCCTAACCCAGAAACTAATTGCTATGATAAGATTCCACAGATTGGAATTGTTACGATAGAAGATGATGTGGAGATTGGTGCAAACACTTGTATTGACCGCTCAACGATGGGTAGTACATACGTTCGTAAGGGAGTAAAACTTGATAACCTCGTTCAAATAGCACATAACAACGATATTGGTGAAAATACAGTTATGTCTGCACAAGTGGGCATTGCTGGTTCAACAAAAGTCGGACAATGGTGTATGTTTGGTGGACAGGTGGGTATTGCTGGGCATATCACAATCGGTGATAAGGTATTCCTCGGTGCACAATCGGGTGTTCCTGGCAGTTTAAAAAGTAATCAGCAACTTATCGGTACTCCACCAATGGAGCAGCGCCCTTATTTTAAATCACAGGCTATCTTCCAACGTCTGCCAGATATGTACAAGCAGTTGAATGCACTGCAGAAGGAAATTGAAGAATTGAAAAAGAATAAATAACATACATGGAAACAGTTAAGCAGAAAACTTTAAAGGGTAGTTTTTCCCTCTTCGGAAAGGGACTTCATACAGGATTGAGTCTTACTGTAACATTCAACCCTGCCCCAGAAAATACTGGCTATAAGATTCAAAGAATTGACCTTGAAGGACAGCCTATCATTGATGCTGTTGCTGAAAATGTTGTTGACACACAACGTGGAACAGTTTTGGCTAAAGGAGAGGCACGTGTTAGTACAATAGAGCATGGTATGTCTGCACTTTATGCAATGGGTATTGACAACTGTCTTATTCAGATTAATGGTCCTGAATTCCCAATTCTCGATGGCTCTGCAACTATGTATGTTGATAAAATCAACGAGGTAGGTATTGTTGACCAAAATGCTCCAAAGGATTACTATATCATTCGCAAGAAGATTGAGATTAAGGACGAGAATGGTTCTGTTATTACCATTCTCCCTGACGAGCAATTCTCAATCACTGCTATGTGCAATTTTAACTCTAAATTTATTAGTAGTCAATTTGCTACATTGGATGATATTAATACTTATGCAACAGAGATTGCCCCAGCGCGTACATTTGTTTTTGTACGTGACATTATGCCGCTCTTGCAGGCTAACCTTATTAAGGGTGGTGACTTGGATAATGCAATTGTCATCTATGAACAGCAGGTTTCACAAGAGAAACTTGACCAGTTGGCTGACCTCCTGAAAGTTTCACGTATGGATGCTAATAATATTGGTTATATTCAGCATAAGCCATTACAGTGGGACAACGAATGTACACGTCATAAACTCCTTGATATAATCGGTGACATGGCATTGATTGGTAAACCTATCAAGGGACGTATCATAGCAACTCGTCCAGGTCATACAGTAAACAATAAGTTTGCTCGTTTAATGCGTAAAGAAATACGCAAGCATGAGGTGCAAGCTCCTATTTATGACCCAAATGATGAGCCATTGATGGATAACATCCGTATCCGTGAACTTTTACCACACCGCTATCCAATGCAGTTGGTTGATAAGGTTATTGCTATGGGTTCAACAAGCATCATTGGTATTAAGAATGTAACCAGCAACGAACCATTCTTCCAAGGACACTTTCCACAAGAACCAGTTATGCCGGGAGTACTGCAGGTTGAGGCTATGGCACAGTGTGGTGGTCTCTTGGTACTCTCTCAGGTAGAAGAGCCTGAGCGTTGGTCAACCTATTTCTTGAAGATTGATGATGTTAAGTTCCGTCAGAAGGTTATCCCAGGTGATACACTTATGTTTCGTGTAGAACTTCTTGGTCCTGTACGTCATGGAATTAGTTCAATGAAGGGTTATATGTTTGTTGGCGAACGCGTTGTTGCTGAGGCTACATTCACAGCCCAAATTGTAAAGAACAAGTAATAATAACACAAGACTATCATGAACCAGATAAGCCCATTGGCCTTTGTTCATCCAGAGGCAAAACTTGGTGATAATAATATCATTGGACCATTCTGTTATATCGATAAGAATACGGTTATCGGTGATAATAATGTGTTCCAAAATAGTGTAACGATTCATGTTGGTGCTCGTTTGGGCAATAACAATGAGATTTTCCCAGGTGCCAGTATCTCTACTAAGCCTCAGGATTTGAAGTTTAGAAATGAGGAAACATTCTGTGAGATTGGTGATAACAACTCTATTCGTGAAAATGTAACTATCTCACGTGGTACAGCTTCAAAGGGTACGACAAAGGTTGGTAGTAATAACTTGCTGATGGAGTGTGTACATATTGCACATGATTGTGTCATTGGTTCTGGTGACATTATTGGTAATGCAACCAAATTTGCAGGTGAGGTAACAGTCGATGATAACGCTATCATTTCTGCTAATATTCTCTGTCACCAGTTCTGCCATATCGGTGGATACGTTATGGTACAGGGTGGAAGCCGATTCTCTATGGATATTCCACCATATATCATTGTAGGCAAAGAACCTGCACGCTACATGGGTATTAATCTCATTGGTCTACGTCGCCGTGGTTTCTCAAATGAGCTTATTGACCTTATCCATAATGCTTACCGCATCCTTTATGGAACAGGTACACGTGCAGAGAATATTCAGAAGATTAAGAACGAACTGCAGATAACGCCAGAGATTCAACACATTATAGACTTTGTAGAATCATCTGAACGTGGTATTATAAAGTAAAAGTTTATCCTCTTCTCTTTCAAAAGGGAGAGGAAGCTTTAAAGGCAAACAAGTAGGTTGAGTATTTCCACAACTTAAAAGAGTTGGAAAATATTATTTATAATTATTTATCAGCTTGAAAAACAAAACATTAATTGTAATTACTGGTCCAACAGGTGTTGGCAAAACTGAGGCTACACTCCGTATTGCTGAACATTTTAACGTACCTGTTATCAATGCTGACTCTCGACAAATTTTCTCTGAAATTCCTATAGGAACAGCTGCTCCAACTGCTGAACAGCAGCAGCGTGTGCAACATCATTTTGTAGGTAATCACCATTTAGAAGATTATTATTCTGCAAGCCTCTACGAACAAGATGTACTTAATCTTATTAACAGTCAATATGCTCCTATCTCTTTACTCTCAGGTGGTTCAATGATGTATATTGATGCTGTATGTAATGGCATTGATGACATTCCAACTATCCTTCCTGAGATACGAGAAATGATGATGCAACGCTTGGAAACAGAGGGATTAGAGCAGATGTGTAAGCTCTTACGAGAACTGGATCCAGAGTATTGGGAGATAGTTGATAAAAATAATCCACGACGTATTATCCATGCCCTTGAAATATGTATCCAAACAGGAAAAACATATACATCTTTCCGCTCCAATACTATAAAGGAGCGCCCTTTTAATATAATCAAGATAGGATTAAACCGTGATAGAGACGAACTCTACAGCCGAATCAATCAGCGTGTATTAAGAATGATAGATGAAGGAATGATAGAAGAAGCTTTGCAGGTTTATCCTAAGCGAGCTCTGAATTCTCTCAACACTGTTGGATATAAAGAATTGTTTGAGTATCTTGGTGGCTTAACGACCCTTGACGAAGCTATATTCAAGATACAGAGCAACACTCGTAGATACGCTCGAAAACAACTCACATGGTATAAAAAAGATGAAGCTTTTCAATGGTTTAATCCTGATAACGTTGAAGAAATCTTAAATTATATCCACACAATGATATCAAATACAAGTAAATAAGTACTTTTGTATTAATAAGGTAGTTTAGCTTTATTATAATCATAGGCAAGTAGCCTTTAAACTTGAAGATTGTCAATCAATGGTAAAGAAAATATTTAGATTCATTAGAAGTATATTCCGTGGGATTTTTAAGTTCTTCCCTTGGTATGCAAAACTATATAAAGGTCGTGCTTGGTACACGAAGATGGCTGTAGGCATTGTCTCTTTCTTTGTAGCTATCTTCCTCTATTTAGGAATGGTAGATATTAATTTCCTATGGCTCTTTGGCAAGTCACCTGGGTTTATTGATATCAAGACTCCGCCAACTTATGCTGCATCAGAGATTTATAGTGCAGACTCAGTACTTATTGGTCGTTTCTATAAAGAGAATCGTACACCAGTAAAGTACGAGGAGGTAAATCCTGCTTTCTGGAATGCACTCATCAGTACTGAGGATGAACGCTTCTATAGCCATAATGGTATTGACTTTATGGGTATCGGAGGTGCCATCAAAGATGCCGTGACAGGTAGTGGAGGGCGTGGAGCTTCAACCATCACACAGCAGTTAGCAAAGAATATGTTTCGCGTTCGTACGCAATATTCTTCTGGTCTGTTGGGTCGTGTGCCAGGATTACGAATGCTCATCATGAAGAGTAAAGAATGGATTATTGCTGTAAAATTAGAGCTTATCTATTCTAAGAAAGAGATTCTGACAATGTATGCCAATACCGTCGATTTCGGTAACAACTCTTTTGGTGTAAAGACAGCCGCTAAGACTTATTTTAATACAAGTCCATCAAAGTTGTCTATTGATCAAGCTGCAACATTAGTTGGTATGCTAAAGGCAACAACTTATTACAACCCTATCCTACACCCAAAGAATTCTATTCGTCGTCGTAATACTGTGTTATATAACATGGTAACACATAACGTATTGCCTCGCAATGAATACGAAACGTACTCTAAATTTCCAATGAAGTTAGATATACACGTTGAAGAGAACTATGATGGTCAGGCACAATACTTCCGTGAGTATATCTCCGACTATTTTAAGGACTGGATGAAAGACAATGGTTATGACCTCTATAGTAGTGGTTTGAAAATCTATACAACTATTGATACTCGTATGCAGAAGTATGCTGAGCAAGCTGCAACAAAGCAGATGGAAAAGGTACAACGTTCTTTCGATAACCATTGGCGTGGTATGCAGCCTTGGCGTGATGCAAAGGGAAATGAAATTCCTGGGTTTATTGAGGGCATTGCAGAGCGTCAACCTTTCTACAAAAAACTGTTACAGAAATATTCTAACCAGCCTGATAGTGTTCTCTATTATCTCAATAAGCCACATAAGGTTACCCTCTTTGATTACGAGAAGGGACATATTGAGAAAGAGATGTCTTCAATGGACTCTATCCGTTATATGGTGAAATTCATGCACTGTGCTATGGTTGCAATGGAGCCAGAGACAGGTGCTGTACGTGCTTGGGTGGGTGACATCGATTTCAAAACTTGGAAATACGATAAGGTTGTTGCACAGCGTCAACCAGGTTCTACTTTCAAACTCTTTGTTTATTCAGAAGCACTCAATCAAGGACTTACTCCATGTGATAAACGCCGTGACGAATATATCAGCATGGAAGTACTCGATAAGAAGACTGGTCAGATGAAGACTTGGACCCCACACAACGCCAATGGACGATTTTCGAACGATTCTATCACACTGAAAAGTGCATTTGCTCGCAGTACTAACTCTATTGCTGTTCGCTTAGGACAAGAGATGGGTATTAAGAATATTATCCGAACAGCACAAGAGATGGGTATCAAGAGTCCTTTGGATGATGAACCTTCTTTGGCTCTTG
Source organism: uncultured Prevotella sp. (assembly GCA_947095945.1). Classification (GTDB taxonomy): domain Bacteria; phylum Bacteroidota; class Bacteroidia; order Bacteroidales; family Bacteroidaceae; genus Prevotella. The sequence goes on along the minus strand of CAMUQM010000019.1, from coordinate 9,236 downwards.
GTTCAAGCGACGTAAACCTATTAGAGCTTGTAAATGCTTATAGCACTGTTGCAAATGATGGTGAACATCATGCACCAGTTGTAGTTACGAGAATCTTAGATAAAGATGGAAATGAGGTGTATGTTGCACCAAAAGACCATGAGAGAGTGTTACCTTACAAGACAGCTTTCCTCATGCAGCAAATGCTAAAGGCAGGTGTAAATGAAGGAGGTGGTACGAGTCAAGCACTACGTCATTATACTTTTGGTGATACAGATTGGGGAGGAAAGACTGGTACAAGTAACAACCACTCTGATGCATGGTTTATAGGAGTTAGTCCAAAACTTGTTGTTGGTGCATGGGTTGGTGGCGAGTATCGCTCTATCCACTTCCGAACAGGTGCCTTAGGTCAGGGATCAAAAACGGCACTACCTATCTGCGGAGAGTTTATTTATAGCTTGATGCGTGATAAGACATTCCAGAAGTATCACGCTAAGTGGCAGTTAGATCCAGACGAAGATATTGACCCTTCAATGTATAACTGTCAACCTACAGTGATTCATCGTACATTACTAGATTCAATAAATGACTTTACAACCAGACATAGACGTTCTCAAGATGAGGAAGAAGAACCTATTGATGGTAATGAGAATACAGATGAAGGTGGATTTATATTAGAGCCTGCTCCACAGTCTATTCCAGAACGGCAGGGCAATAGTTCAAATAATGAGTCACCACAAATTATAAAGAAGGCAAAGAAGCCACGCAGTGAGGAGATGGAAGTTTAAGCATGATATAATTTTAAATTTGAAAATTATAATTATGATTATAATACGCAAATTAGAGAACTTTACTAATTGATAGTCAACTATTAATTCTCAATTGCAAGCCATAATATCTCTATATATTCACAGAATATTACTTTCTGTGAGTATATAGAAAGATAGTCTTTCATGTGTGGCGCTCTTGTCACTAAATTTGATAAGTAGTATTTGTCATTATTTTATAGAAAAAAGTAAAGCTTTAGAAAGATAAGTAGCAAACATAACTATAAACTATTGAGGGTGGATAAAGACCAAAAATAAATGTCTCAGAAGAAAGCTAACATAGACGTAAACGCAATAGACTTGGATAATTCAGAGTTGCAGAAAGCACTTCAGATTATTCAGTTTACGAACAATTCCCTATTTTTGACTGGAAAAGCAGGAACAGGAAAGTCTACGTTTCTACGTTATATTGCTACTACAACAAAGAAAAAACATATTATTCTTGCTCCAACGGGTATTGCTGCTATTAATGCAGGCGGTAGTACATTGCATAGTTTTTTCAAGCTTCCATTCTATCCTCTTGTTCCTACTGATAAACGTTATTCTGCACGCAATCTGCGCAGTACGATGAAATATAATGGTGATAAGTGTAAACTCTTACGAGAAGTAGAACTAATCATTATTGACGAAATCAGTATGGTAAGAGCTGACATTATTGACTTTATAGATAAGGTGTTACGTATATACAATCGTAATATGCGTGAGCCATTTGGAGGAAAACAACTCCTCTTAGTGGGTGACATCTATCAGTTAGAACCAGTCCTAAAAGAAGAAGACCGTCAACTCTTACAACCTTATTATCCAAGTAGTTATTTCTTTGATGCGAAAGTGTTTCAAGACTATCCACTTGTAAGCATTGAACTTAATAAGGTATATCGTCAAAATGATCCTCACTTTATTTCTATACTTGACCATATCCGCACCAATCAAGTTTCTGACACTGATTTCAAACTGATTAATGAACGTGTTGGTGCACGATTGGAGAATGCAGATAAACCTGAGGGTGATTTCACGATTACCTTATCAACAAAGCGTGACACTGTTGACTGGATAAACAACGAAGGACTTGATAGTCTTAAAGGAGACCCGGTTATGTTCTTGGGTGAAATCAAAGGAGAGTTTCCTGAAAGCAGCCTCCCAACTCCAATTGAATTAAACCTCAAGGTTGGAGCACATATCATGTTTATTAAAAACGACATTGAGAAACAATGGGTGAACGGCACTTTAGGTATCATTATCGGTATTGATGAAGAAGCAGGAATCCTCTACGTCCATACCGAAGAGGGTGACGACCTACAGGTGCAACGTGAGATGTGGGAAAATATAAGATATCGATTTAACGAGGAAGAACAAAGAATTGAAGAGGAACAGATAGGAACTTATATTCAATTTCCTATAAAATTGGCTTGGGCTATCACTGTGCATAAGAGTCAAGGTCTTACTTTCAAAAATGTTAATATTGATTTTACAGGTGGCGTCTTTGCCGGTGGACAGGCATACGTTGCACTCTCTCGCTGTACGAGTCTTGAAGGAATTACACTAAAGGAACCACTACGCCGTAATGAGGTTTTTGTTAGAAGTGAGGTAACACAGTTTGCCAGACATTATAATGACAATAATATCATCTCGACAGCACTCAAACAGAGCAAGGCTGATAAAGAATACTACGATGCTATACGTGCATTTAATGAGGGTGATTTTGATGTTTTTCTCCGTAACTTCTTTCTTGCTATTCATAGTAGATATGATATTGAACGCCCTGTTGCTAAGCGATTTATCAGACGTAAACTGAATATTATCAATCAACTGCGGAATGAAAATGAAGAACTTAGAAGGCAACAAGCAGCAAAGAATGAATATCTTAAAGAACTGTCTGTAGAATACGTTATAATGGGTAGGGAGTGTGAACGTGAAGAAATGACAGAGGCTGCCATTGCTAACTATGAGAAGGCTATTGCTCTCTATCCAGACAATCTAACAGCACAAAGAAGATTGAAGAAGTTAAAACCTTCAACCCAGAAAAGATAATAAACAATGGAAAAGAAAAAGAGTCTTTCAAAGGTAGTAGCAACTATCGTTTTTGGTATTGTATTTATCATTATCGCTATTGCTTCATGCCATCAAAGTAAATCAGTTGAAGGTAGTGACAATAAAGATACTGTTGCAGCAAAAGAGTTTACTCCACATGTTGAAAATGGTAAACTTAATGTTGACTTACACAGTATTACCTCTATTCGTTTCCCTAAGTATAAGACCGTAAAGGCAACTCCTTTCATTCCCGATTCTGTCAGCTTAGCTGCTGATGAAGAATCTGTCGCAAGTGGCAACTACTCGGCAACACTGCTTCTTGATACTATTCCAAGTAAGGAGTTTTATCAGAGTATAGATCTTGCTGCACAACGTGATACTTGCTGGGATATCAATAAGTTTGCTTATACCTACGAACGAAAAGATAAAGCTGGAGGTATATATAAAATTGTATTTAGCAAAGGTGGACAGCAGATATTTATAACGCATCTGAATAAAGATATGATAAGAAACAAGCGTTAAAGTTATTCATCAAATAGAAAGAAGGTAGATACTTGTCTGAAAATATTTATACTATCTGCCTTCAAAACTAATTAATAACAAGTCTAAAATGACCTCTTAAAATAAGATTTTAACTAACAGATAATCAATTAATTATAAAACACCTCATTAAAAGCTGATCAGTTAACCTCCAAAAGAACGTTAGTAACACTTTAAAAGAGTACATTTTAGATTTTCCATTGACAAATTTAATCACCTGTAGTAGACTGCTTCAAAGATAAATTACATCTTTAGACTATGTTGAATTTGTACAATTTTCTTCTGTTATCTCTGGTTAGTTTCTAAAATATATGTCGAATAAAATCTTTAGAGAGTTGGACACAGAAAACCTATTCATTTTAGTATTTCGAAAATTTCCGCAGATAAGTTTTGAAAAATCATTACATAATTTAGAATAATACATCTACAAGTAAAGGCAAGAATACGTACAAAAATTGAGTTTGCAACCAAAAGTAAATCAATTAGTTATAGAGTCGTGCAAGAAAAGGTGCTTAGTTCGACTTCAAAAGGGCGTTAGTAACACTCTAAAAGGGTACCTATTGCAAGTCATTTAGGCATCTTTTAGAAGTCCAAAGAGCATGTGTTGATTTTGAAGTGCATGAAAATAGTTTACAAACATCGGTTGATATGGGAATAAGTCGTTTGTAGAAGACGGAAAGACATGGTATTTATTTGTCTTTTATACATTATATTTTGTAGTTTACCCTCTTTTGTAAGATCATCTAATTTTTGATAGTTATGCCATCATCTTTTATTCTATTTCAGATCTATATACTTTATGGAAGAACCTTAAATAATTAATTGTAATGTTGACTTTATTATGTATAAAAGAAGGTATGTAAAAATGTAAACTAATAACTTAACAACTTTTAATTTATAAGTTTTGTTTTCTAAAATAAACAAATAAAAGACCACTTCTTTACTTAAAAGTATTGAAATGGTCTTTTATTATTGAATTGTTTCAAACAGTGAAGTTTTAAGGAGTAATTGCACTTCGACAAATCCTCATTTAAATTAGAAATTCCACCAGTGTTTTTTCTTAGGAGGTTCATGTTTATCAAATGAACGATGTGCAAAGTTACGGCTTTCCCATGTTTCATTGTTGGTAATCATTTGGTAGATTGTTCCCCAATCAGGTAGACCACCAAGATTACGATCGTCAATAAAAATTTCTACCTTTAGCTTTCTGGAAAAATGATTGTTCTTCTCTTTTTCCTCTTCAGGATAGTCTTTGTTTACAGCCCAAAAGTCTACACCACGTTCATGACACCAATCAACAGCTTCTTGGAGTAATTCGCCTTCCCTGACACTCCATAAGATAAGTTGATGACCGTCCTTAATCAACATTTTAAGTGTATCGGTAGCGAAAGGAATTTCGCTACCGATTTTAGGATATCTATGTTCTACGATGGTTCCATCGAAGTCAACTGCAATAATCATTGTCTGTTTAGAATTTTTCTCTTGATTTTGAGTTTATCTCTTTATAGAGTCATCGTGCTTATTACCATAGTGGCTGTTAGCATAGTTACCATAATTGCCATAGTTTCCATATTGTCCATAGCTTGTACCGTAGCTTGCTCTACCATATCTACCGTACTTACCGTAACCACCATAACCATAGTAATAGCTATACTTTCTCTTAGACATGTCAATACCATTAAGAACGATAGCCATGTTAGGGAACTTCTTCTCATTTGCAAGTGCATTAATCAAGTTGAAACTTGACTTTGGAGTGTAGTCCGCACGACACATATAGATAGATGCGTCTGCAACACGTGCAATCTGAAGCGTATCCGTAACCAAACCAACAGGAGCCGTATCAATCATGATGTAATCATATCTCTCCTTCAAGAGATTAATGATTATATTTAATGAGTTACGTGCAATAAGCTCTGCAGGGTTTGGAGGAATTGGACCTGCCATAAGGAGATCCAAGTTCTTGTTAACTCCTGAAGGTAATATTTGCTCCTGTAAATCTTCTGTTGTTGGATTATCCTTTACAAGAAGATTTGTAATACCATGCTTGTGATCGTTGATACCAAATAGTTCAGCCAAACGTGGACGACGAATATCAAGACCAACTAAGATAACTTTCTTGCCTAAGAGACCGAAACTAACAGAAAGGTTTGCAGCGTTAAAAGTCTTACCTTCACCAGAAGTAGATGAGGTAAAGAGTACAACCTTCTGTCCTTCCTTAAGCATAAACTGAAGGTTGGTACGCATTGAACGGAAGATTTCTTCCATCTGGTTATTCTGATTTTCATGTACAACGATATCAGCTTTACCCTTTGCCTTGTTACTGGCAATAGCAACGTCAGCGATAATAGGCAACTTGGTAAGGCGTGCAACATCATCATGACCTTCAATCTTATAGCGGAAGAACTGTAAGATAAGAATTACCAATACAGGAAGTGCTAAGCCAATCAACAAAGCAACAATCATAATTGTTGTTGAATTAGGGCTAATCTTACCAATCAGCTGTGGGTCATCAATGAGTTTACCCTTATCGGCAGTAGCTGCCAAAGAGATACTGTTTTCCTCACGCTTTTGAAGCAACATGAGGTAAAGGCCAGACTTAACCTCCTGTTGACGGTCAATCTGTGTCAGCATGCGCTGCTGCTGTGGAGTCTCAGCTACCTGCTCATTAAACTTATTAACCTGTGCTGAAACAGCATCACGCTGAATCTGTAAGTTTTGACGTGCAGCTGAAATTGCACGACGGATATTACCATTTAATTCGCGAATCTGAGCTGTAAGTGGTTCTACTACAGGAGAACTTTCAGATGCACTACGAAGTAAACGATTACGCTCAAGTACTAACTCATTGTATTTATTAATCAAAGATGTAGAACTTTGGTCGTCCAAACCTACATTAGACGGAATTACCTGAGAAAGATTACGAGAAGAACTTTCAACCTCTCTTGCAATTGTATTGAACAATTCTATCTGTGTTTCTACCTCTGCAAGCTTTAATTCAGAGCTATTCTGGTTTGCAACAGAGTTACCAGCATTCATCTTCAACTCAACAATACCATTCTGCTGCTTATAGCTCTGCAGTTCTCCTTCTGTCTTGCCAAGTTCAGCATTAATCTTACCCAAACGGTCATTAATGAACTTGTCCGTACGAAGTGCTATGGTATTCTTATCCTCGTTTGCCTGACGGTTGTATACAATTGCTAACTGCTTGAGGTAGTCAAGCGAACGCTGTGGAACTTCGTCTGTAAGCTGTAGCTGTGCAATAGAGGTTGACTTTGCGGTTTGTGTAACCTGAAGTTCGTTTGCATACTTGTTCGCTGCCATTCTTGGTGAAAGAATGCTTACATTAAGAGCTTGTGCACTTCTCATAGCATGTCCGTTGTTAGAACTGATAGTAATAATACCAGCACGGGTAGCTATTGTAGCAGGAAGGCTTGTGAACTTTCTGTTGATAGAGTATGGTCCTTCGTTTGAGTTATCGTTAGTTGGTACATAGTAAGTTCCACTAACAATATAAGTCAAACTATCCTTTGTTATGCTCAAGTTAATAGGAGCATTTAATCTTTCAAGGTGAGCCTGATCAACATCAACGTTAAGAGGTTGGTTGCGATAAAGAATAACATCTTTTACTCTTCCCTTTGTAGAGTAGTTTACATATAACTTCAAGTCTCTAATAGCATCTTCTGCAATAGAATGAGATGTAAGAATCTCCATCTCATTATCAATTCCTGTTGAGTTTGAGATGATACCGAGGTTTGACATGCTCTGCAAAGATTGTCCACGTCTATTACTACTACTCTCGTCCTTAATCAGTAATTTTGCAGTAGACTGATACATTGGTGTAGCATATCTAAGATAGATAGCACCTAAACTACCGAAAATAATCAATGACAATACAAACCAGTACCAGTTAAGTACAATAGTTCGATAAAGGGTGGCAAAATCAAAGGAAGAGTTTTCTTCGTGAACATCCTGTTCCTTCCCTTGTTCTAATTTAGTTGTTTCTTCCATATTTACTACTTTTCTTTTTATTCAGTAAAGGATTTATTTCAGATTAGTTTGTTCTTCAGTAAGCTGAAGAAGATACTTACCATAGTTATTCTTAATCATTGGCAGTGCTTCTTCTCGAAGTCTCTCTGTATTTATCCAGCCTTTTTTATATGCTATTTCTTCTAAGCATGCAACCTTAAGTCCTTGTCGTTTCTCAATACATTCTATAAATGTACTTGCCTCTGCCAAACTGTCATGTGTGCCAGTGTCAAGCCAAGCAAAACCACGTTGGAGAGTTTGTACCATTAAATTGTCTTCTTTAAGATAGCATTGATTAACCGTTGTAATCTCTAATTCTCCTCGTGATGAGGGCTTAATATTCTTCGCAATTTCAACAACACTATTAGGATAGAAGTAAAGTCCTACAACAGCATAGTTACTCTTTGGATGTTCGGGCTTTTCTTCTATGCTAATACATTTTCCTGTCTCATCAAATTCAGCAACACCATATCTTTCTGGATCATTTACATAATAACCAAAGACGGTTGCTTTATTCTCCTTTTCAGCTTTCAGTACACTATTGTGTAATAACGAACTAAAGCCAGCTCCGTAGAAAATATTATCTCCCAAAACCAAGCAAACAGAGTCATTACCAATAAATTCTTCGCCGATGATAAATGCCTGTGCAAGACCATCTGGTGAAGGTTGTTCTGCATATTCAAATCGTACCCCAAAACTACTTCCATCTCCTAACAAACGTTTAAAGCCTGGTAAATCAAATGGTGTAGAGATAATCAGAATTTCTTTTATTCCAGCCAGCATCAATACTGATACTGGATAGTAAATCATTGGTTTGTCATAAATTGGTATAAGCTGTTTACTTATTCCTTTAGTGATAGGGTAGAGGCGTGTGCCTGAACCGCCTGCGAGGACTATTCCTTTCATAATAGAGTGGTTTGAATATCTGTTTTTAAATTAGTAGTTATTACTTATTTATATACTTAAGCGTTATTCGTTTATGGATATATTCTTGTCTATGTACTGTAAGTGCAAACATAGGTAGTAATAGAGTTATACTCAAGATGACAAAGTCATTGAGGATAACCATTCCTTTCGTTAAGTTTCTATCGTTACACGCTCTCATTCTGTAATATTACATATCTTGATTGCAAAGGTAATAAATTTAATTTAATTAAAAGCTGTGAAAATGAGAAATCATTTACTTAATAGGTGAATTTCATGTTTTTTTATTAACTTTGCAATCGAGAAAAAAATAAAAGTTCATCTTAATAACTTTAAAACTTTAAACAAAAGATATGGGATTCTTATCAAAAATCTTTGGAAAGAATGATGCTGCGCAGTCAAAGACTGGTGGCATGGAGGACTATATGACACTTGTTCGAGTTTATTTTCAAGCAGTACTTGCAACTCGTTTGGGTATCAGTAACTTAGCAATGCTTCCAGATCTTCGTACATACAAGCAGACTTTCCGTGTTCCAACATTGAACAATAAGTTGGGACTTGGTGAAAAAGCGAGTGTGCGCAAGACTATGAAAAATATTTATAATGTTGATGATAACTTCTTTGATGAGATAGATGTAAGTATCAAAAAGAATTGTAAGAAGATGCAAGATATTCAGCCTTATCTTTATCAGTTCCAAGGCTTCACGCAGGATTTGATGATGCTTGTAGGTAATCTGATGAAGTTTAAGTTGCGTGTTCCTGGCTTTTTAAAGAAAGCTATCTATTCGATGACAGAGAAGACTGTAAATGATATTTACGATAAAAACAGTTACTCTGATCCCGGTGTTATAAAGGCGGTGATGTCAGTTCGTCAGTATAATCAGCGTCTTGGATTCAGTCGTAAGTGGACAA
>CAMUQM010000018.1 GCA_947095945.1 uncultured Prevotella sp. | reverse complement strand
GATACTTCTTATAGGGCGGTACGAACCTGCGTAAAACGTGTATGAATTCCTTCATAGGTATATTATCTGCTTATCCAATTTTCTATTTCTATATCTGGAATCCTGCTTAAATGTTTCACATTATCCGTAACGAGTACACAGTTATGTGCTACTGCAGTTGATCCTATCAGTAGGTCAAAGTTATCTATTAATAAACCTTCCCTACGTAATATAGCCTTATTTTTACCAAACAATGATAGAGCATTAAACACTGGAACTATCTCAAATAATCTCTCCAAAGTATTAATTTCTCTGAAATGTTTCTGTAGATTAGCATTATAAGCTCCATAATAAAGCTCTGCTATCGTAATCTCAGAAAGCACACAATGCTCTATTCCTATCTCTTCTATTTTATCTGAGATGTGATAACGACCATGCAATAGTTCAATGCAGATATTGGTATCCAGTAAATACTTATTTCTCATCAAACATAATAATCTTATTCATATCATCGGACTGACGCCCCTCCTGTATACTCAACTTCATCGTATCAATATCAATATCAGCCCATGAACCAGCAAGACTATTGAGCAAAACAAGTTTCTCTTTATGCTCCAGCTTTGCTTCCTCTTCTTTTGCTTCATGAATAAGTCGCTCACCAAGCCAACGTTTGACCCTCGGAGAGAGTGACATTGAGTTGACGAAGTTCAGGAAACTTCCCATATTGATAACTGCATCCATACTACTTCTTATTTAAATTCCGATGTGCAAATATAGCTATAAAAAGCAAAACCGCAAAATTGTTTTGCGGTTTATCTTTATATATAAAGTATATTTACACTTCTTCGCCAAAGAGTGTGGCACTGGTTGAGCCTGTGATGCGTACACGAACGGTCTCACCAATATGATGATTGCCACGTGGCATGACTACAGCCTTGTTCTGTGGAGTACGACCCATCAGCTGTTCACGACTTCGTTTACCGAAGCGTTCGATAAGGATATCAAACTCCTTGCCCTCGTCTTTCTTGTTCTGTTCAGCTGAAATCTCGGTCTGCAAACGAATCAACTCATTCAAACGGCGAATCTTCTCTTCCTCAGAAACATTGTCAGGAAGATGCTTTGCAGCGTATGTTCCCGGTCGCTCAGAGTATTTGAACATAAAGGCAGAATCGAAACCTACCTCACGCATCAACGAAAGTGTTTCCTGAAAGTCCTCTTCTGACTCATTGTGATAACCTGTGAAGATGTCGGTTGTAAGTCCACAATCAGGGATAAGACGACGAATTGCAGCCACCTTCTCAAGGTAGTCCTCACGAGTGTACTTTCGATTCATCAACTTCAGCACGCTATTACTACCGCTCTGTGCAGGGAAGTGGATATGATTACAGAGGTTAGGCTCGGTCGCTACCGCCTCAATAATATCCTCTGTCATATCTTCAGGGTTGGAAGTAGTGAAGCGAACACGCATATCTGGTACACTCTGTGCCACCTTATGCAACAATTCTGCAAACGAAATACCATTCTCAGGACGCTTACCATTTGGCAACAATCCGTAAGAATTGACGTTCTGACCTAAGAGAGTAACCTCCTTGAAACCCTTATCATGCAAGTCTTTAACCTCCTTCAAGATACTTTCAACATCACGTGAACGCTCACGACCACGGGTGAAAGGAACGATACAATAGTGGCAGAAGTTATTGCAACCACGCATAATACTAACAAAGCCCGACACTCTATTACCACCGATACGCTGTGGGATAACATCACGATAGGTCTCAGTAGTAGAGAGTTCGATATCCATAGCATTCGTACCGTTCTCGCACTGTGCAATCATATCAGGCAAGTTGAGGTAAGAGTCTGGTCCACACACAAGATTGGCGTGGTGATTTTGAATTAAATCGTCCCTTACACGCTCTGCCATACATCCCAATACGCCCAAGATAAGGTCACGCCCTTTCTTCTGCTCAGCGTGCAATGCCTCTAAACGATTGTATATCTTGTTCTCTGCATTCTCACGAATAGAACAAGTGTTAAGGAAGATAGCATCTGCTTCTTCCTCATTCTCGCATACGTCATAACCTGCCATCTTCATGACAGAAGCCACAACTTCAGAGTCTGCCACATTCATCTGGCAGCCGTATGTCTCAATATATAGTTTCTTCATTCTGTTGTTATCTCGAAAAATTAAGCATGCAAAGATACTAAAATTATCGCATACAACCGAAAAACGTTCTAACTATTTGACTCTTAGAAAAGAACTGATACATTCTTTTTAGTGAATAATGCTGACTCTTAAACATTTTCCGTATAAGTTTATTCTCAGTCTTTTACTATCTATCATAATACCATTTAGGACGTTTTCTTTCCGTCTTCTGCTAATGTGTTAGCCCTCAGCACAGGTGGTGCTAAGGCTTAGCACGCTTGGTGTTCTTGGTAAGCACTAATCGTGTTGAAGCTAAAACACATAGCAATATATTGCATTAATGCAAGTAATTTGCAAAACTTACAAACTCGTTTACGCCCTTTATCGGATATTTTCCGTACCTTTGCAGACCGATTAGACACATTCACAATAAATAAGGATAGCAACAGACAAAGCAAAGCATAGGAATAAGTCTACGAAAGGTAACAGATTTCTTATTGCTTGCTAACTGCTTAGTAATGATTATAAAACAATGAACAAGAATACAAATGATTTTGAGATAATGGCACCTGTTGGCTCACGTGAGTCATTAGCAGCTGCCATCAATGCCGGAGCTAACTCTGTTTACTTCGGTATCGGGAAGCTGAATATGCGTTCCCATTCGGCTAACCACTTCACTATCGACGACCTCAAAGAGATTGCCGAGACCTGTAATGCAAAGGGTATACAGACTTATTTGACTGTAAACACCGTCATCTATGGCGAGGATATTGAGACAATGCACGAGATTATCGATGCTGCCAAGGCTGCTAACATCACCGCTGTCATTGCCAGTGACGTTGCTGTAATGATGTATTGCCGCCAAGTGGGTGTTGAGGTTCACCTCTCTACACAGTTGAACATCTCTAACATTGATGCCTTGAAGTTCTACGCTCAGTTTGCTGATGTTGCCGTATTGGCACGTGAGTTGAACATGGATCAGGTGAAGGAGATACACGAACAGATTATCAAACAGAATATCTGTGGACCGAAGGGACAGCCTGTTCGTATCGAGATGTTCTGCCATGGTGCGTTCTGTATGGCGATTTCGGGCAAGTGCTATATGAGTCTTCACGACTCTAATCGCTCTGCTAACCGTGGTGCTTGCACCCAAATATGCCGCCGTAGCTACACGGTTACAGACAATGAGACGGGCAATCAGCTTGAGATTGACAACAAGTACATTATGAGTCCAAAGGACTTAAAGAGCGTTCGCTTCATTGATAAGATGATGGATGCTGGTGTACGTGTGTTCAAGATTGAGGGTCGTGCGCGTGGACCAGAGTATGTTCACACCGTTGTTAGCTGTTACAAGGAAGCTATCGAGAGTGTACTCAATGGTACCTTCACCGAAGAAAAGAAAGACCAGTGGGACGAACGTCTCTCAACAGTCTTCAACCGTGGCTTTTGGGATGGCTACTATCAAGGGCAGAAGATGGGCGAATGGACCAAGGATTATGGTAACAAAGCCACAGAGAAGAAGGTACTCATCGGTAAGGTGATAAAGTATTTCTCTCGTCTTGGCGTTGCCGAGGTTGCCGTTGAGGCTAACACCTTCGTAAAGGGAGAGAAACTTCTCATCACAGGTAACAGCACTGGAGCTATGTTCCTCAATGCTGAAGAAATCCGTTACGAACTCAACCCTGTTGATAAAGCAGAACAAGGCTGGCGCGTTTCCATCCCTGTACCTGATAAGGTGCGCCCAAATGATAAACTGTTTAAGCTGGTAACAAAGTAAATCACTCTAATTCAGAATTCAGAATTATGATTACTATGATAATTCTGAATTCAACATTCATAATTCACAATCCAAATTCACTACGATGATTACTTCTATTGGTTAATAATATATGGTAAATAACAATAATCGTAAGCTGCTTGTAGCAATAAACTCTACCCACAGAAGTTATCATAATTATGAATTTTGAATTATGAATTTTGAATTGACAGTAATCATAATTATGAATTTTGAATTATGAATTAAAAAAAAGGAACTATGACAATAAACGAAGCACAAGATGCAGTAATTGGTGAGTTTGAAGACTTCACCGATTGGATGGACAAATACCAAATGCTCATTGACTTGGGCAACGAGTTAGAGCCATTAGACGAGCAATATAAGAACGAACAGAACCTCATTGACGGTTGTCAGAGCCGTGTATGGTTGCAGTGTGACAATGTAGAGGGCAAACTTGTCTTCACTGCTGACTCTGATGCACTCATCACAAAGGGTATTATCGCTCTGCTGATACGTGTATTAAGCAATCATACACCACAAGAGATTATTGATGCCGACCTGTATTTCATTGATAAGATAGGTCTTCGTCAGCATCTCTCACCAACACGCAGCAACGGCCTACTTTCTATGGTGACGAAGATTAAGGCGTATGCAGTAGGGTTTAGTTTGCAGTAAAAAAGCCTCCCACAGAAGCCTCCCCAAAAGCCTCCCCCAACCCCTCCGAAGGGAGGGGAGTGCAGATAATAAAGGGATAATAATACAAGGATGCTTTGTTGAGATATCTATAATATTTAGCATATATCCCTATTCTATAATAATATTCTACAACTATAACCCACACACAAGCTAAGACTCCTCCCCTTTCGGGGAGGTTGGGTGGGGCTTTTATTATGAGAAAACTACGCACAATAGAAATGAACAGGCTTTCCCTTGAAGAGTTCAAGGAGGCTGATAAGTTACCACTCATCGTTGTATTAGACGATGTGCGGTCATTACATAATGTGGGAAGTGTATTCCGTTCGGCTGATGCTTTCCGTGTGAAGGCTGTCTATCTATGCGGTATCACAGCCACACCACCAAACGCTGAGATTCATAAGACAGCACTTGGCGGTGAGGATTCTGTAGACTGGCGTTACTTTGAACGTACAGAAGATGCCATCGAAGAACTACATCGTCAAGGCGTTTTCGTGTATAGTGTAGAGCAGGTGGAAGGCTCAACAAAACTGCAAGACCTTAACACGCAGAGTCCAACAAGCCATCAACACCCAACATTTAACACCCAACACCCAACACCCAACACCCAACACCCCGCCACCCACTACGCCATCGTCATGGGTAACGAGGTGAAAGGTGTTAAGCAAACGGTCGTAGATATGAGCGATGGCTGTCTTGAGATTCCACAATTCGGAACCAAGCACTCACTGAACGTAAGTGTCACAACAGGTATTGTTATTTGGGAGTTTGCACGTCAGCTACTTCTAAAGTAAGTATCAGACAATTGATAACAGAATATATTGGGGGCGTATTTGCTCCCTTTTTTATTTCAATTCGCATGGAAAAAGCCTGCTCAAGTAGGGATAAAACAAGAGTAGACCTCACTTTCGGCAAATTATTTTCATGAAAAAAAATATTTCTTTTCATGAAGAAAAATATTTTCTTTCGTGAAAATAATTCTTTTCGTTCATGAAAGTAATATCCACCTTGTAGTTAGCTTGCCCTATACGACAAGTAATCAGCCGTTTTGGTGACAAATGGTCAATGCTCGTTCTATTTACTATTCATAGCAGCGAGACGGGAGTGATGCGCTTCAGTGAACTTCATCAGCACATGACAGACTGCTCGCAGAAGATGCTTTCTGCCACGCTGAAGAATCTGGAAAAGTATAATCTCGTTCATCGTGAGGTTTATCCTGTTGTCCCACCACGTGTAGAGTATTCTCTTACAGAAACTGGAAAATCATTGATGCCAACAATAGTTTCACTAATAGATTGGGCTAACCTTCATTTTGATGATGTTGTAAGCAAGCAGTTACTGTAGTCGTTTCCTTTTAGGCATAAAGGCTAATAGTCTTTATTAGATTCTTTCGTTAAATTATACATAAAGGGTTATACATTTGCATGGTATGACTATTCAAAATTAGATAGTCTTACAAGGGGGTGATAAACTAAAAGCCATAACGCATAAAAGGCAAATAAATAAGATGTCTATCTATTACCATGTTTTCCCATCTTCTACACGCAACTTATTCCCTTATAAGTCGATATTTGTAAACTATTTTCAATCGGTTTACAACCAATACATGCTCTTTTGGCTTTGAAAACACGCCCAATTGAATTGCAAAAGATACTCTTCTGAAGCTTTACTAACGCCCTTTTGAAGTCCATTTAAGCATCTTTTCTTCTACTACTTTATAACCAACTGATTTCCTGGTGGTTATAAACCTACCTTTTATCCGTGTTTTTATCCTTATTCATAGCTGTTTTGTTTGAAAATATGTAATGATTTTTCAAGTAGCTATCTTTTGAAGTATTAAAGTAAATAAGAGGCTCTGTGTCGGAGGATGATAATAGAATAGAAAGCTGAGAAACTTAGCTATGCTATTGTTTAATAAGCAACTTCGGTTTTTCCGTCAAAGGTATACGAAAAGCATTCATACATTTAACGGAAAAACTATTTGTATTGATTAATATGATGTGGCTGTTAGCAAAATTACTTGCTTCATCCCATAAGGAATGATATTATAGCAAAAATCAGACTCATTAATAAATAATTTTTCAGAAAGATATTTATCAAATGCTTGTATCTGCCTTAGACCTTCTTCCTGATTACGTACGCCACTGATAGCGAAGATATATTTTTTCTGTTTTTTATCTCTGTTGTAATTCAGCTTGTATAGTGCTTCCTCTATATCTTTTCGGTAAGTAAACCTTTGCATAGAAATTATATTTTTCCCCTTTATCACTGAATAGAAATCATAAAAATCAACTGATATTATCCAATGAATTTCGATACAGTTACGAATACAATATAAAAACGATTTTATTTCTTCATAAGTGTTACTACCATTTGGAAACGAAAGAATTGCATCAAACATTTCTTTTTCATCAACTTCAAATATGTTTGAAGTTTGTAGAAGGACTAATTTTCTCCTATCATTTTGACGCAATGAAAGTAAATGAACCTTATCAATAGCCTCTTTTGAGTTTGCTAAGATGATGTTCATAAGAGTATACTCTCCTTTTTCTATGCAAGAGATTCCATCTTGTTTAAGTTTCTCAACAATTTGCTTATTTTCGGAATCGATAGTTATCAGACTCGTACAATCTACATTTAAGTTCAGTATATCATCAAGTATTTGATATAGCTCTTCTTCATTTTCATAAGGAACAACCGTAAAATAAGGATTACCATTCAACATCGCTGAAATATTAGACCGCAACCCATTATAGAAAATATAAGCAGGAATACCATATGCCTCAGCATAAGCCAATTCGTAGCCGACACCAAGAGAGGGGCAAGTACATTCGGCTATCAGCAATTCACACGACTCAAGCCATTTAGTATCACGTTCGTAAATACAGGCATCTGACATAAGTGTCTGGGATTTCATGCTCATATCGGCTTGCCCGATGTGCTCTGTAACCACAATGTCAGTTTTGTTTATATAGTCAATAATACGCTTGTATAAGCCTGCGTCTTCTCTACCGCCACGTATAGAGCCTGCAAAATAAATTCTTCTATTCATCGTAAATAAGAGTTTGTGCCTTGTCTATTATATTCAACGATGTCAATTATCTATTCAAAATAATATCATCTTTTATTGGTGAGATTGTTTCTATACTGCCACTTGCTCTAAAATCTGAAGTTCCTCTATCGTCTTATTAATATCAGTATTGTCCCACGTCATGTCTTTCGGATATAATTCTTTTCTAAAACAATGGACAATATCAAAGAGATTTTTAAGCAAATCTTCTGTATTCTTTGTTGGCGACTTCTCACCTACGTATAAATTGATTATATTTGAAGCATTAGCACTTATTTGATAAATACTCTTACTTCTTGTGTGTAATGAGATATATGATGTTAGAAATTGCAACTCAACAGCTTCCTCTGATGTAATCTCACCATCTTTCAGTATTTTACATAGTGCATGAAGATACTCTTGATAAATTTTCAGTTTCTCCTTAAATATTTCAGCGTTGCGTTCCTTTTCCAAAGCATTACGAGTCTGACCAGACAAAAGAAGCATTGTAATGATGGCAGATAAGACTACTCCAAACAATGCACCAACAATTCTCGGCCAAATATCTTGTGTATTGTAGTTGCCAAACATAATGGCACTACCAAAAAATACGACAATAGCAATAAAAATAAGACTAAGCGAAATTAGTCTTTGATACTCTATATTTTTCATAAATTTATTTTTGTTTATTCCCCCAATCACAAAGAGACTGGGGAATAATATTAAATTAGCGACGGTGCCAAGAACTACCACCATTCTTAGAATAATACAATCCTTTGCTCGTTTGAGCAAGTAACTCGTTACCTTGTACAGTAATCTCCTCAAATTCTCCCGCAACAGATCCCGTGAAACGAGAATGCCAACTGTTACCTCCATTATTTGAGTAATAAACCCCTTTTGATGTACAAGCTAATAGCTCTTTACCGAAAGCGCATAAGCTATAGAATTCGCCAGGTGTTGAACCAGAGTAGCGAGAATGCCAACTATTCCCTCCATTTGTTGAATACTCAATACGATTTTTCTCAGAATTAATGCGAATCATTTCGCGACCAAAGTTTACAATTTGTCCCATAATTTTTGTTAGTTAGTTTATTTATTTAAAGTTCATTTTGCAGATACATTGCGATTGCCCCTAAATCATCATAACTGATTCTGCCTG
Source organism: uncultured Prevotella sp. (assembly GCA_947095945.1). GTDB lineage: Bacteria > Bacteroidota > Bacteroidia > Bacteroidales > Bacteroidaceae > Prevotella. The sequence continues at coordinate 9,313 of CAMUQM010000018.1, read as the reverse complement.
AAGGGTGGGGTATACCTATAATCTTTATATCGCCCCACATAGCTTTTGCTACACCATGTTTAGCAGGTTCTCCATTAGCCATTGGGGGAACAATGCTCTCTACTTCCTTAATGTTTAAACGATTGATAAAAGGAGTAAAGCAATCGGGTATGGAGAAGCAGACCACGGCTTTTGGATGGTAAATATCCTTGATAACTTCCGCACTGAAATCAAGACATTGATTGATGATTTCAGCACTTCCTTTCTTTGCTTTCAGATCCTTGATATCCTGACTGCCAAAATAGACAGCGTTCATAAACACGAAATTACCATCTTCCATAGGCTCTGTAAACTTAGCCCACTTCATAACTGCATAGAGTTTTCCCCATACAGGCCACTTTTCACGTTCAGTGTAAAAGTAAGGATTTCCTTCATAAAATCGTTCCTTGTTTGCCCCTTGATAAGGGAATGGTTCATGAGCATTGTAGCCAAGGAATACTACCTGTGGAGATTTATCCAACACAGGTTTAGACTGCATTGCACAACTCGTACAGTTAATTTCAGGACCTACACTCTCGATAAACTGGCAGACTTTGTCTACCCATTTTTCATACAATTCTTGTTTGTCCATAGTCAATTATTGAGCCTTTATCCAGTCCGTTTAGCCCTTAAAAAGTTAGTAATAGGATTAATAATACAGAAGCGTGAACTGGCTATGTCCACATTCTAAGTCGAAGGTCCTAGGAAAACCCATTGCACGAAAGTAGTAATAGCAGTCCACGCTATAGCGTGAGAACCACTATGCTATCCTTGTGCAAGTGTCTTGAATTTCCTAGGTTCTCGACTTACAAGATAAGCATAACGCCTCTTATTTTTTCAACGATGTCATTGTGTCTCTGAAGAAACACGCTACAAAATTAACATTTTTATTTTATTATTAGGTAATAAACGTGGATAAAATTTGGTTTATCCATTTTATATAGAGGTTATCCACTCTATTCTTCTCTGTCTATCGTAAGGTAATTCTTTTAGAACTGAGTTTGCTGTCATTGCTGTCATCCGTCATGATTGCTTAACTTGTTAATTTACAGTATGTTTACGAGAAGTGTTAAAAGTGACAGCAAACTGAAATTAAAATTATTCTTGTAGAAATGAGTAATGCGTGTCTTCTTACTTTAGTCAGAAATATTACATCATTCCTTTAGCTATCCAACGAACTAAGCGTGTTAGTTGTTCGTCCCAAAACTTAGTAATTCAGCGGCTTAGATAGTTATATAAACCACGTTTTTGTTGTCTGTCCCCATTATTTGGAGGCAGTCAAAAGCTTTGATACATTTGCAACAGAAATCAATGTTTCACTTATTAAAATCAAGGCTTATGAAAACTTTAATTTCAAAAATCGTCATTATCGTTGCCCTCATGTGTGCAACCAGTATGAATGCGCAGAACAACAAGCAGTTTGATGTACAGTTGAAAACTACGCTAAGTAATGTAAATGAAGATGAGGCATCATCTGTTGTAAAAGGAATGGATGAGTTACAACGTATGGATAAACAATATCCTGATACGTGGCTGCCCAGTTATTACCGTAGTCTCATTGCCCTTCAGTATGCTGTTCGCTTCCCACAGAGTGCTTATTCTTCCTTATTCTTAGATGCGGTGAAGGATGATGTTGAGGCTTTGCAGACAAAGAAGGGAGTTGACCGTTCAGAGCAATTTACGTTAAAGGGATTCTATTACACGGCACTCATCACACAGAATCCATCAGTGAATGGTAAGCTTTATTATATTGATGCTATCTGTTGTTATAAGTCCGCCATTGGCATTAACCCCTCTAATCCTCGCCCTCGTATCCTCCTTTATATCTTCTTTGAGAAGATGAGTAAGGAGATAGGACAGCCGAGTATGAATAATCCAAAGGACTTAGAAACTATCAAGGAACTTTATAGTAAGGAAAAGCAGAATGGTATGCAGCCTGCGTGGGGAGGTAATTTGATAGACTATTTTAAGTTGAAATAGTACTCTAAAAGGATTTAACTATTAACGATAAGGGGGCGCAAGGATTGGTGTCCCCTACTCTTGTAATGCCTTGGTAGATTTAAGGAACTATACTAAATAGATACTATAATTCGTCATCATGGGTTCATAAAACAGAAGATAAAGAGTATAGATTTGCTCCCTTTAAGAAAAAAATGTATCTTTGAAGCCTAAAAACAGATATTATTGAAAACAAAAAACAGATTTAGCTATGGCGAATTTATTGGACGAAGTGACAGGACCTGTGAATGATGCTGGTCGTGACATACATGTAATAGACAAGCAACTTCCTGTTGAAGTAGGCTTTGGTTCAACCCTCTTTCAGATTGCTTTGTGGGTGGTTGGCCCTGTATTAGTATTGTTGTTTGTGCTGATATTGGGTAGTACGATGGCAAATCCATTGCTTGTAGGTGTTGTAGGCTGTTTAGTGGGAATCCTTCCCGGTGTTATCTTTATCTTTATGAAGATATCAGCGCGCAACTATTTCCAGAAGTTAGAGCAACGTATTCAGGCTGAGGCATCTAATATTGACAACTACTTGGAACAACGGGTTCAGATTCTTCAGAATGTTGTTGGTTTGGTTGAGCGTGCTATCGACCTTGATAAAGACGTGATGAAAGCTGTTGCTGCTCTTCGTTCTGGCGGTGTAAACGAAGGTAATAGAAGTGATGTGAATGCGCAAGTAAACACTGCTTTCGGACGACTTTTCCCACAGGTTGAGGCTTATCCGGAGCTAAAAGCACACAATGCTATTGCCGATGCGATGCAGCAGAATAACTATCTACAGCGAGAGATAACGGCTGCTCGCACCGTTTATAATAGTCGTGTTACACAATGGAATACTGATATTTTCTCTTGGCCAACAAAGATGATTGTCGCTGCTCAGCAGGGTTATACCACTCGCATACCATTTACTACAACGGCAGAGACACGTGAGGCAGCAAGAGCTAAGTTCTTCTAAGACAGAGAAAGTAAATGGTAGAGGATATCTATGATCCACTAAACGAATACATCACCACCTTTAAGGAGAAGTTCAAGAAGGTGGCTGATGAAACCTTTAATGCACTTGCAGAAGAGGCTCAGATTGATGTTGAGGCTAATCGTGAGACTTGTCGAAAGGTCTATGCTGGTGAGAAGAAACTCACGGATGTGTCTGGTCGTATCACGATGTGGACTATCTTATGCGTTATTCTGTGGATAGCAGTGGTGGCAGGTGCTGCTGTTGTTTACGTGAAGTGGAACGAGTTTCCTATGGAACATCTTTTGATGATAGGAGGTGGGGCGGCTTTATTGCTTGTCTTCCTATTGTTCAAAGTACATCCGACATTGAAATCCTTGCGTGTTCAGCACGATGATTTAGCCAATGAAGTGAAAGCGTTGAAGGAGGAGGCGTGGAACCAAATGATGGCTTTGAATAGGCTCTACGATTGGGATGTCTTTACCCGTATGATGTCAAAGACTGTTCCAAGATTGGAGTTCGACCCTTATTTCACCACACAACGATTGGCAGACCTCCGTAAGACATACGGATGGAACGACTCCTTTAATGCTGAGCGTTCGGTGCTTTATTCTCATTCTGGACTTATTAATGGTAATCCTTTCGTCATCTGTCGAACACGAAAGATGGAGATGGGAGAGAAGACTTATCATGGACAAAAAACCATTTTTTGGACAACGACAGAGCGAGGTCCAGACGGAAAAATGCGTACCGTTTCTCATTCTGAAACCTTGCATGCCAGTGTAACTGCGCCATATCCTAATTATTTTGAACGTACACGGCTCATCTACGGCAATACAGCTGCGCCCGACTTGACTTTCTATCGTAAGCCAAGTGGTCTGGCAGGTAAAGAAGATTCATTACGCTATAAGTGGGATAGATTTAAGTTGAGACGTAAAGCTCGTAACCTTGAGAGTGGTGACTTTGCGATGTTGACCAACGAAGAGTTTGAGGTTGCGTTCAATACGAGTAATCGTAATAACAATCAGCAATATGCTTTACTCTTCACGCCATTGGCACAACAGAGTATGATGGCACTGCTAATGGACGAGAAAGAGGGGTATGGTGATGACTTTGACTTCAATAAGCATTATATGATCAACACGATTATGCCCTTGCACATGCAAGAGATAGACCTTGATATGAATCCCGCTCAGTATCATAGTTTTGACTTCGAGAAGGCTAAGAAAGACTTTTACGAAATCAATGCGAGATATTTCCGTGCTATCTACTTCAACTTTGCACCCTTATTGTGTGTACCGATATATCAACAGATACGACCACAGAAAGATTTTTATGGACATGATATGGACCAAAGGAGTTCATTCTGGGAGCATGAAGCATTGGCTAACTTCTGGGGGCAAGAGAATTTTCAGCATCCAAATTGTGTAACACCTTGTATCATGAAAACCTCTTCTGCGGCGCAGGGGGATGGCAGTACGTTGATAAATGTTACGGCTTATGGCTTCCGTTCAGAACGCCGTATGTCTTATATCAGTAAGTATGGCGGTGATGGTTCATGGCATGATGTACCCGTGGAGTGGTATGAGTTCCTGCCAGTCGAGGGCTATGGACATATTATGATGCAAGAGGATAATCTTCAAAATGATACTGATATGAGCCAGAAACAGCGTATGAATCATATTAGTGAAGTCTTACAGAAATCGCACTTGGATGTCTATAGAAGGCATATTGCTTCTAAGGTGTAAGTTAGAAGAATTGATTAAAAAGAAAAAGGACAATAAAAGCATTTCACTTTTATCGTCCTTTGTTGTATAAGGGGTATTCTATAACTTCTCACCATAGCACAAATCGCCAGCATCACCAAAGCCAGGAACAATATACTTATGCTCGTTTAGTCCTTCATCAATAGCTGCACACCAAATGGTTGTTGAGTCTTCAGGGAAAGTCTTACGAATATGTGCGATACCTTCTGGTGTAGCGAGCAAGCAGGCAACATGTACATGACGAGGCATTCCCTTTGAAAGGATAGCCTTGTAGCCAAGTTCCATAGAACCACCAGTTGCCAACATTGGGTCAGCAATAATAAGTGTCTTACCATTGATATCTGGAGTAGCAAGATACTCAACGTGAATTCCTACCTCGTGATGGTCAGCATCCTTATATTCACGATAAGCACTTACAAAAGCGTTACCAGCGTGGTCGAAAATGTTAAGGAAGCCGTTATGGAAAGGTAATCCAGCACGGAAAATAGTTGCCAAAACAATCTTGTCGGTTGGTACATTAACCTGAGCTGTACCTAATGGAGTAACAACATCCTTTGGTTTGTAGTTCAGTGTTTTAGAGATTTCAAAAGCCTCAAACTCTCCAATACGCATAACATTGTTGCGAAAGAGTAAACGATTCTTCTGATAATCCTTATCACGGATTTCAGCTAAATACTGATTGATAATAGAGTTCTGTTCCGAAAAATTAATAATGTCCATTTTTCTACTTAGGTGTTATAGATAAGCAAGTTAGCAACCTGCTCTACAAAATTTCGGCAAAAGTAAGAAATAAATCTGAAGTTTTGCAAAGTCTAATTTGCAAATATAGCAATGTGTGTTATTTTTTTAATTTCTTTAACCATCTAAGCAAATACTTTGATACTTTTTCTTTGCTATTTTTTGTTTGAACTTAATAAATATATTACCTTTGCGGTGTCTTTGTAAAGAAGACAAGAAACAGAGTCTAAATCAATTTTCAACTAAATACATTTATAAGAAATGGCAAAGTTTGATAAGAGCGTACTTGAGAAGTACGGTATCACAGGTACAACAGAAGTTGTTTACAACCCTTCTTACGAAGTGTTGTTCGAGGAAGAAACAAAGGAGAGCCTTCAGGGTTTCGAAAGAGGTCAGGTAACTGAGCTTGGTGCAGTAAATGTAATGACTGGTATCTATACTGGTCGTTCTCCTAAGGATAAGTTTATCGTTGATGATGAGAACTCTCACGATACAGTATGGTGGGATTCTGAGGAATATCACAATGACAACCACCGCGCTTCTAAGGAGGCTTGGGTAGCTGTAAAGGATATCGCTAAGAAGGAGTTGTCAAACAAGCGTCTTTTCGTTGTTGACGGTTTCTGCGGTACACACAAGGACACACGTATGAAGATTCGCTTCATCGTTGAGGTTGCTTGGCAGGCTCACTTCGTAACAAACATGTTCATCCGTCCAACCAGCGAGGCTGACCTTGAGCAGGAGCCAGACTTCGTTGTTTACAATGCTTCAAAGGCTAAGGTTGAGAACTGGAAGGAGCTTGGTCTGCATTCAGAGACAGCTGTTGTGTTCAACGTTACTTCTAAGGAGCAGGTTATCATCAACACATGGTATGGTGGTGAGATGAAGAAGGGTATGTTCTCTATGATGAACTACTTCTTGCCATTGAAGGGTATCGCTTCTATGCACTGCTCTGCTAACACTGATATGAACGGCGAGAACACAGCTATCTTCTTCGGTCTTTCTGGTACAGGTAAGACAACTCTCTCTACCGATCCAAAGCGTAAGCTCATCGGTGATGACGAGCACGGTTGGGATGACAATGGTGTCTTCAACTATGAGGGTGGCTGCTACGCAAAGGTTATCAACCTTGACAAGGAGTCTGAGCCAGACATCTACGGCGCGATCAGACGTGATGCTCTTCTCGAGAACGTAACTGTTGACGAGAACGGTAAGATTGACTTTGAAGACAAGAGCGTAACTGAGAATACTCGTGTTTCTTATCCTATCTACCACATTGAGAACATCCAGACTCCTCTTTCTCAGGGTCCAGATGCTAAGCAGGTAATCTTCTTGTCAGCTGATGCTTTCGGTGTATTGCCTCCAGTATCTATCTTGGATTCAGAGCAGACTAAGTACTACTTCCTCTCTGGTTTCACAGCTAAGTTGGCTGGTACAGAGCGTGGTATCACTGAGCCTACTCCAACATTCTCTGCTTGCTTCGGTCAGGCATTCTTGGAGCTTCACCCAACAAAGTATGCTGAGGAGCTGGTTAAGAAGATGGAGCAGAGTGGTGCTAAGGCTTACTTGGTTAACACTGGTTGGAATGGTACAGGCAAGCGTATCTCTATTAAGGATACACGTGGTATCATCGATGCTATCTTGAACCACTCAATTGATGCTGCTCCAACAAAGCAGATACCTTACTTCAACTTCACTGTTCCTACACAGCTCGAAGGTGTTGCAACTGATATTCTCGATCCACGTGACACTTACGCTGATGCAGCTGAGTGGGATAAGAAGGCTAAAGACCTCGCAGAGCGTTTCATCAAGAACTTCAAGAAGTACGAGGCTAACGAGGCTGGTAAGGCTCTTGTAGCAGCTGGTCCACAGCTCTAATTCTTTCTGAATACTTCGGAAATTGATAATAATGGCTCCCATCCGCAGCAATGCGGGTGGGAGTTTTTGTTTATCCTACTCTAATATGGGGTAATTAAAATTGCTAAGGTAAGTAGATACATTACACACTATTGCAAGAGTAGTTTTAATTTTGTGTTGCTGTCACTTTTAACATTTCGTGTAATATCGCTGTAAACTAATAAGTTAAGTGGTCGTTTTGGATGATAGGAGTGACAGCAAAGTTTGTTTTAGTAAGATTAGCTCTATCGTTTGTGAATGAATTATTCAGACAAAAAGCCCCTGCTACCATTTCTTTTCATGAACATCTAACCTCCGCTTCTCTCAGCTTCTTTGTATGATTTATCATGTAGTAGACTTGCTTTATCGTTTTTGTTTGACAGTACAGCTTCTAATGGACATGGCATAGATTGTGTTTAGTACTCAGCATCACTCGTGCTCACCCTCTGCACAACTTGTGCGGAGGCTCCGAACAAGATGTGCGGAGCATCAGCACGTTCACAGAAAACAGTAGCAAGGTTTATCGTTGGTATTATAATGAGTTACAACAGACCACTATGAACGAATCTAATATAGAAAAAATACTTTATAGAACATTAGAGCTTAATGTCCTTTTTCATTAATTATTAGTTGGCTATGCGATACAAAATAAGTAAATAATCAAAGCTATAGAAAAGTAGAAGAGACACAAGGTTTTAAGTAGAGAAAGAGCGAGTGAAAAAGCAATAGTATTAACCGAAAAATTCAAGAGAAATCAATTAAGAGTGCAGTAGCTTGTAAAATCTGATTTATGACTCATTTTTACTCAACTTTATTGTTCCTATGGCAATACTTACTAAACAAACTTAAAAAAAAGCAGTTATTTTCGATATTTTACATAATTAACCTCGTTAAAGACGTTGATTCTGAAGAATTCTGATTAAATTTGCAGCTAAATTCAATTATTAGTATCTGATGCGTAATAAGATATATACTCTCGTAGCTTTAATGATGGCTACTTTGACAATGACTTCTTGTCTTAATGATGACGACGAGAACAATAGAGTAAGTTACAAAGACACGGCTATTTTGAGCTTTTCTTTGGGACAGTTGAAACAAGTGCGTGATACCGTTGCTAAGAATGGCAAGGATAGTACTTATACAGGCAAGTTCAATGCTGCTAATGTTAAGTTCTATATTGATCAGGCTCAGGGTTTGATTTATAACCCTGATTCTTTGCCATATGGTACGAATCCAGCCAGTGCGTTGGCAAAGGTTGTGGCAAAGAATAGCGGTACTATTGTTATCAAGTCAACAACTGACGAGAAGTTCACTTATTACCGCAACAATGATTCCATCAATTTTAGTACCCCACGCGTTTTCCGTGTTTATTCAAACAAGGGAAGTGAGTACAGAGACTATAAGGTTTCTGTGAATGTTCATAAGCAGAGGGGCAATGTGTTTAGCTGGCAGGCACTGCAGGCAAACAGCAACTTTGCTTCGTTCACAGCAATGAAGGCTGTTAGTACGGGTAGTAAGGTGTTTGTCTTCGGTACAAATGGCAGTCAGACTGTTGCTTATGCAGCGACTAAGGATAATGGTAATAGCTGGACAAAGCTCAGCAAGACCTTTACAGCAAATGCTTATAAGAGCGTAGCAGTACAGGGAACTAAGCTTTTCGTTATCGACAATGGTACAGTATATAGCTCTACAGATGGCAGTAGTTGGACCACTGTTGCTACAAATAGCAGTCTGAAGCAGCTGGTGGCAGCTTCACCAGCAGAGTTGTTTGCTCTTTCAACAACAGGTACGTTGTTGGCTTCAAAGAACAATGGTGTTACTTGGATTAACGAGTCGTTAGATAGCAACTCATCGCTCCTTCCAGCCAGCAACATCAATTCTTCGCTTACAGCAGTTACATCAGATTTGTATCGTGTGCTGCTTGTTGGAACATTGTCAAATG